>JAKAYJ010000125.1 GCA_021816385.1 Thermoplasmata archaeon | reverse complement strand
TCTTCACAAGAAAAATGATGGAACTTGCAAAGAAGAAGTATGTGGCAGAGGAGGGTATATACAGTACCTGAGTTCAGGGAACAACCCTGAACCCATCATCAGTCTTTTTCAGAAGCCCGGAATAGATACCCCATTCTATAAGAGTGATCTCCAGGTTGTGTACTCCGGCTGGTGTGTTATATTTGTTGATTCCAGTTTTTTCCAGCTCCTCCAGTATGTCCTTAAGTTCAAATTTCTCCATCCTGACTGCAGTAACGAAAGGCTCCATGTTCACAATGGCAGATTTCAGCATAGACTTTCTTGCGCTTATTCCTGATTTTGAAAAAAGCTTCCCCTTCTCTGTGATCCATATGTCTCCCTGTTCGATCTCCACGAGACCAAGGTTTGATGCTGTGTATACAATAGGCATCAGATCGTCAATGTCCACTTCCATGTCTTTCTCCAGCTGGTAAAGATCAGTTCTATCATGAAAAACATGTACCAGCGTGTAGAGCAGACCCATCAGATCTGCAATGCGTGCATCTGGTTCTATAATTTCCATCTCAGAAGTTTATCAGTGACATGTATAAAATCTTATGCCGCTCTTAATTTATTCACGTTTCAACTGGGAATTTCTTTCAGTGAACTTTATTCACAAAATGACATATATCAACAGATAATCTTGAAGATATTTGGGATAACTTCAATGTGGACAGGTTCTGGAAAAACATCTGTTACGGCAGGATTTCTTTCTGCCCTGAAGGGCTCCACGCACATCAAGGTGGGCCCCGATTTCATTGATCCAATGATTCTATCTTCTATAAGTGGGGAAAGAGGATATAACCTTGACAGGTGGCTTGGGGGAAAAAATTACAGAAATGTCCTTGCCTTTGCATCCAGAGGACATAAAATTGCCGTTGTAGAGGGCGTCATGGGGGCCTATGACAGTGGAGTTGGAAAAGGATTCAGCACAATGGAATATTTCCATAGGTCTGGAATCCCATATGTGCTTGTGGTGGATGTGCACAAACATGCAGAATCCATTTACCATGCTGCAAAGGGATTCATAGGGAAAAACTGCATTGGAGTGGTCCTGAACAGATATACGACCCCAAGGCATCTTGAAATTGTTGAAAAGCCATTCACTGATAAAAATATACGGATACTTGGGAGAATACCATATGATGAATCATTTCATGTTTCAGAGAGGCATCTTGGCCTGAAGATTGAAGAGGGAATAGAGACCATAAGGGCCGTGGGGAATAAAATATCAGGATATCTTGACACTTCATTTGTTAATGAACTTCCTGACAGGGAATTTCAGATTCCTTCGCATGAAGGTCGGAAGATTGGCAGAATGGCCATTGCAATGGATGACGCTTTCAGTTTCTATTATCAGTCATCTCTTGACATGCTTTCATCTATGTTCGAGGTGGAATTCTTCTCACCGCTGAAAAATCAGGTTCCAGAGAATCCTGATGTCATATACCTCGGAGGAGGATATCCTGAACTTCATGCGGAAAAACTGCATGATTCCACGAAAACATCTTCATATATCAGGGATTTTGCAGAAAATGGTGGTTATGTCTATGGGGAATGCGGTGGTGCAATGTACATGATGAAAAACATGAATTCAGGAGGGAAGGAATACGACATGGCAGGCATATTCACCGGAAGATCAGTGATGGAGAAGAAACCAGTCCTAAGTTATACTGAAATGTTTACGGAATCAGTGAATCCCTATTATAGGAAGGGCATGCGCATATTCGGACATGAATTTCACTACAGCAGGATTGAGACCAACGAGAAGATGTGCATGAAAATGGTCAGGGGAAAAGGAATAAATGGAAAAGATGGAATGGTGAAGAAAAATTCACTGGGAATTTACACCCATGTGGATATGGGAAGGTATGGGAATATTTTCAGGTTCATCAAACATAAGTGAGCCAATCTTTATGGCCGTCCTGCTTTCCCGAAACAACTGAGAAGTATCTTTCACGGATACTTGCAGTGATCTTTCCGGTTTTTCCATCCCCAAGAGTTATTCCATCAATATTTACTATGGGAGTAACCTCTGCTGCTGTTCCCACAAAGAATGCCTCATCAGCAGTATAGAGTTCTTCCCTATGGACAAATCTCTCATTTACCTTGTAACCAAGCTCTCCTGCAACTGTTATGATAGATTCCCTTGTGATTCCAAGAAGAATGGCACTGTCCTTGCCCGGCGTAATGATCTCTCCGTTCTTCACAAGAAATATGTTCTCTCCCGGGCCCTCCGCAACGAAACCATCTCCTGTCATGAGTATGGCCTCATCAAATCCAGCCTGATGGGCCTCCAGCATTGCTATGACTGAGTTTATGTAGTTTCCGCTGGCTTTTGCCTGTATGGGGAGTATGGATGAATTTATTCTTCTCCATGATGAAACCTTGCATTTCAGTCCTTTGTCTGCCTCAGAAAAGTATTTTGCGAAAGGGACTGCAGCTATGAATGTACTAATTTTCTTTCCCGTGACGCCCACTCCTATCCTGCTGTCATCATAGAATGCGAATGGCCTTATGTAACCTGATTTCAGGTTGTTTCTCTTTACTGTTTCAATGATCGCTTCACTAATTTGATCTGCAGTGAATCCAAGGTTCATTCTGTATATCTTTGCTGTGTTCATAAATCTGTCAACATGTTCCTTAAGCCTGAAAATTGCTGGTCCATCTTTTGTTTCGTATGCTCTTATTCCTTCAAAAATACCGCTTCCATACTGCATTGAATGGGTGAGTATCGGAACCTTTGCTGCGCTCTCATTTATGAACTCACCGTTTAGCCATACTATTCTCTCATCTGACATAATACCAAATTACCGGAAAATATAAAATTATTATTGGTGTTCATATAGTACAATATGAAATTTCCAAATTTCACATTCGCTTTTCTCATGAGCAGTTGTCCTCAGTCGAAAATGGCGTATAATGATCGTGCAAAAACTGGCCATCTCAAGGCATAACTGTTAAGATGAACCTCAGAAAGAAGATGAAAATATACACGGAATATAACTTTCAAAGCAACAGTGTAAGAAGATTCGAGAGATGCAGGATCTAAAGCATATATTCCTCTAACGAACCACGAAAATGGGCTCCTTACAATCTTTTGAGCAAGAAAGCTCCGACCTTCACGGAGGAGGTGAATTGCGATACATTTATCAGAAAAGAAGAGATAATATAAGAATTGTTTAAAACTCTCAAAGTGCGTTTATACCCAAATGAAGAACAGAAGTTTCTCCTTGAGAAACACTTTGGGTCATGCCGCTTTGTGTGGAATCATTTTCTTGGAGTGAGAACCAGATATTATGCTGAACACAAGAATAACAAGAAAAAGGGATTGACAGCATTTGATACTATGAAGATGCTCACGGTACTGAAAAAAGAAATCACATGGCTGAATGAGATCAACTCACAGAGCCTCCAGCATTCCCTTGTAAATCTAGATAAAGCATTCAAATCATTCTTCAAACGCAATACAGATTATCCAACATTCAAGTCAAAGAAGGATAACAAATATTTCATCATACCGTCAGGTTTCAAAACTATTGAAAATAAATTGATCATTCCAAAATTCATGGAAGGAATAGAGTATCACGACAAAACAGCAATTCCAGAGAAAATAAAACAGATCGTGGTAACAAGAGATGTTCAGAGATACTATGCATCCATTCAATATGAAACAGAAGAAGGGGCCCCCAAGGGGATCGGTGTTACAGGTATTGACATGGGCCTCATGGCATTCCTCACTACATCAGATGGATTGTAGATCTTTCCCATGAATGCACTTAGGAAAGTAGAAAAGAAATTGAAGAAAGAACAGAGGAGGCTGTCAGGAAAAAGAAAAGGATCAGAAAACAGGAAGAAACAGATAATTAAAGTGAAGAAAATACATCAGAAGATCCGGGATGCAAGAACAGACTTCAACCACAAAGTATCAACAGCGATAGCCAAGCATTATGGTACTGTGGTCATGGAAGATTTGAACATACAGGGCATGCAGCAAAACCACAATCTTTCAAAAAGCATAACGGATCAGGGATGGTATCAGTTCAAAACCATGCTGCAATACAAACTCAAATGGAGAGAAGCAGATCTAATAGAAACAGGAAGGTTTGATCCATCCTCAAAAACATGCTCGAAATGCGGAAACATAAAGC
>JAKAYJ010000124.1 GCA_021816385.1 Thermoplasmata archaeon | reverse complement strand
ATCCCTGAACAGCTTCCTTACATCTGTTATCCTGGATCCGCTCTTCATGGCAAGAGAAGAGAATTCCCTGTCATCACTGATAAAATCATGAAGTCCGCTGACGATGTTCATGCCCGTAGCAATAGCATCCCTGATAAACGGTCTGTAATTCTCAGGAAGTAACCCGCCATCAGATGCTATACCGACAATCAATGTTTCAGGATTGTATTTCATTGCATCTTCAAGACTGCCAACAATAGGTATTCCGGAATTTCTACCCTGAAGTACCTCGCCAGCATCTTTACCTTTTAATCTGCTATCTATAACAGATGTTATTCTGTACTTCTGGCTGAACCTCACCAGCCCATTTGCAGTCTTTCCGTAAGTTGTTCCGAACACACCCTCAGAAAGTACTGTGGCTGTTTCCATTGTTATCTCTTCCGGTCAGAACAACGACGCACTCTTCTTCCTTATCCATTCTGCTCAATCCCATGGAAACTGCTGCAAGTGCCGACGCTGATGCAGGCAGGACATTAATTCCTATTCTTTCTCTGATTATTTGAGCATACCTGATCATGTTATGGTCACTCACGGGAACAGCAATACCATTGGTGTCGTAAAGTCCGTTAAGTGCCAGCTGTCCATCATATGATCTGTAGGAAACCAGGGGCTCATTCACATATGACTCTATTATGGCTTCAGGTGGAAGCTCGATAAGATCCCGTAGGCCGGCAGAAAATGATGAAATTATCGGATTGCCTGAAGAAGTGCTTGATGCAATCATTCTCGGTAAAATATCGATATCACCATTAAGCTGCATCTTCTTGAATCCGAGATATATACCTGCAAATGTTGTTCCGTTACCCACAGGAACGGCAACATATGCGGGAGCATGACCGAGTTGCTCAACAATCTCTTTTGCAATGTTGGAGTATGCCCTTAGATCAAGAGAAGAATATTCTGATCCAGGGCTGGCGTCATACCAGCCCAAGCTTTTTGCATTCCTGTGCAGGAATTCGACGGAATCTTCATATTTTCCTGGCATTAACAGAACGTTTGAACCGTAACTTTCAATTTCTCTGCTCCTGCTGTTGCTGTAATCCTTTGGTATGAGAACATATGTGGAAAGCCTTGCCTTGTTGGCATAATATGAAAGCGATGCGCCATAATTTCCACATGTTGCCACTGCTATTTTGGTGAAACCAAGGTCTCTGGCATTCATAACATGTGCATACGATATTCTGTCTTTCTGTGTACCGGTGGGGCCATTCCCTTCGAATTTGAAAAAAATCTTG
The DNA here is from genome assembly GCA_021816385.1 of Thermoplasmata archaeon. Next base: position 2,987 of record JAKAYJ010000124.1, on the reverse strand, counting down.
CTGAAATCAAGTGTGTCAGAAAGCTCAGTATTTTTCAATAACGGAGTATTCAAAGGAGGAGGAGGCGGCTGTTCATCAGCTATTTCTTCCATTTACTGTATCCTAGGTTTTTTGCCTTGCAAGAAGTATTTTCTTTCAATATTTAAATACTTTGTTACATGATGTAGTTCAAACATTGTAACCGATATGAGCAATGAGAACGAAATGCTTATATGTAACTCACAGTTATGTTTCGATATGACCCTATAACCATTACCTCCACTTGCGGTTGGTTTTTTTGGTCTCGGGACAGGTTATTATGTATGGGGCGGTTGGGAATTTTTCAGAATTCCTAAGGAAACAACTTCAGCTGTTAACAGGACGCTGGGACAGTGGGGAATCTGGATGCCCGGTTTCATGCAGTTTCTCACAGGCACTTATCTATTCCTCGGATTAACAATATTCAATGCATTCCAGCCTTCTTCCACTGTGGGATACACTGCTCTCTATATGGCTGCACTGGCATTCACTGCATACGGTGTTCACTGGTTCGCCCTTGGGTACAACAAGTACAAGGAAGGTGATCCAACGGTAGATGGCTTCATGGCCATAGCGTTCCTGTGGATAAGCATCACAGGTGCTTTTGTTTTCTTTAAAGCGGGTGATATGTACGTTGGAACTCTGTTTGTATTGCTTGCACTGGTTTACATATCAGATATACCGGCAAGCCTACTAAAGTCAGCGAAATGGACCAGGGTAAAGGGTTTCTGGCACCTCGTTACAGGCACATGGCTGATGTATCTTATGTTTGCCGCTGCAACCACATATGCACTGGGAATGCACCTGCCGCTTTAGAATTCATTGAAAACTGTTAATACCTTAAAAGTGTGGTGGACTATTTCATTGAAATGTCCACCAGATGCGTTATCATTGCAAATTTTTAGGTTGTCACAGCTTTTGTCAGTTTTTGTTAAGATATCACGCGAAATGCTCCAACATAATGGATAGAGGATGAGACTATGCTTCGATCCATCTGCAAGGATCAAATGTGTCGACGTGATAAAGGCTCAAGAGCGTCCATCACGAAGAAATGAGAAGGTTTTTCGAAGGAGTATTAGGAATGCTTTAATTCGAATATTGTTAATATTGTGCATGAACATTAATATCACCCACAAAATATTTAAAAAGAGTCAACGTGACTTTACATCTTCTTATTATTCGTATATCATAGAGCGGGAAATTTAGCCCATTTTTGTAAATTGTTTCGTGGGTGCACAATGTGTTATTCTTGTCATGCCTGATTTACCCTGTATCTCCATATTTGTGCAATGAATTCGATGAGAATAGTTTATTAATGTGGGTGCACTATACTCCATTATGGCATACTTTGTTTCCAAGCGTTCAGGCAGGAACAGATACCTTGTAATACGGTGGAAGAAACGCATCAACGGAGTACCGACAATAGTGAAAGAAGTAAGTGTGGGTACAGCAGATGATCTTGCAAAGACCATTGAGGGTGATCTAAAAGAGATCAGAATGGCGGCATACAGCGGAGGATCGACCCTTTGTGTTTTAAGCATCGATGGTATGATTGGCTTGAAAGATATTGTTGACAGCATTGTGGAACACCATGAAAGGGGCATGTCGCCTGGCGATTATTTTCTCCTCTTTGTAATGAACCGCTTGTCGGATCCTGCATCAAAGGATGGCATAGAGAGATGGATGCAAAGGGATTATGCATCAACCCTTTATGGGAAGAGGGGATCGCAGGATTTCTGGAACCTCATGGATCGAATCACGGATGCGCATATGCATGCAATAATGAAAACTGCCCGGGAGAGAATAATTGCAATGGGCTATGATTTTTCAAGAATATTTGTCGATGCTTCAAACATGTACACATTCATGGAGGAGAACGAGATGGCAAAGAAAGGCCACAACAAGAAGCATCGTTACGATCTGAAGCAGATCTCATATTACATCGCAGCAAATTATGATTACATTCCCTTATTCTGGAATTCATATGCAGGGAATATACATGATTCCAGGACATTCCCGGAAATGATAGGGCAGATACCTGAAGATGCACTGGTCATATTCGACAGGGGCTACAATTCAGGATATAATGTTAATCTTCTTGGGCACCGGAAATACATCGGCGCACTCACACTTTCGGATCACATGGACCTTGTTGATCTCCCGATAGGTGAGGATTCTTTCATTGACACTCATAAACATGTATACGGGAAGAATCACCGCATCATTCTATATCATAGCTCAAAACTCCAGGAAAGAAGGGTAAGATCGTTCATGAAGGCGTTCGGTAAAGTGTACCTGAAAGTTAAGAGAACAATTGAATCCGGAGATTCTGATGCCATGGATAAGGCGAGAATATACCTGGAATCCCAGAACCTTAACGAAACCATCATGATCCCGGATCTCAGCATAGATTGTGATAGGATGGCCAGAAGGGTGAGAATGCTTGGACTGAACGCTCTCTTCACAAGCATTTCCGATCTCAAGGCGGAAGATATCATTGAACTGTACAGGAAACGCAATCGTGTTGAACACTGCTTCCGCACCATAAACACGATGGGCATTGCATTTCCCATATACCACTGGACTCCACAGAAGATCAAGGTTCACATGTTCCTCTCGCTCATTGCATATCTTTTCCTTGCACTGATATACAATGAGATTCGCAGGTACAGAGAGATATCGCTTGCATCAACTGTTGAGATCATGAAGGACATAATGGTTGTCTATGCTGCAAGGGGAAAGAAAGTGATTGAGAAGCTTGATTTCAAATCAGAAATGGGAGAGGAGGTGGCACGCATAATGAACCTTGATCGGGTAATGAAAGAGTAGTGCACCCACAGTAGTGGTTGACGAAGACTGGGCAATTATCATACTGGGCGTTCAACAAAAATAAAATAGATGTAAAGTGACGGAGTCAAAAAAAATTAATATACGATATGTTATTTTATACATTATGGAACATACAAGAG
>JAKAYJ010000123.1:3955-4295 GCA_021816385.1 Thermoplasmata archaeon | reverse complement strand
ACTCCTCCAGCAATAGTTCCTTTTTCTCCAGCCCGATGCCGTGTTCAGCAGAAACAGATCCACCATGCTTTAACGCAATCTTTGCAATTGCCATCTGGAACTTTTCCACCCTATCAACATGATCCTTATTATTCAGGTCCACAAGTATATTGGCGTGAATGTTACCATCTCCGATATGGCCGAATAATACTGCTTTTAAATTGTATTCCTTAAGAGCGGCTTCAATTTCCTTAAGTGACTCTGGAAGCTGGCTAGGTGGTACTACAACATCACCTATCTCTATATATTCATCATGCGTATACCTGAGACCAAGTGAGGATATATCAGGTCACTATCTTGC
>JAKAYJ010000123.1:0-3945 GCA_021816385.1 Thermoplasmata archaeon | reverse complement strand
TTATTTTCTTAGTGTCCTCAAGCATTCTGTCTATGGATTCATGTGTTGATGCTATATCTATCATGAGCAGATAATTACTACCTTCTGGGGAGTCTATATTTCTGGCCTTTTTTATTGTTTCAAGGGACAGCTTATCCATGAATTCTGCTATATATGGTATTATTCCTCTTCCCTTAAGTTCAGAAATAGATCTGCCCATTTTTTCCACGTCCTTGAAATACGCAAGGATCCTGCCTATCTCTTCCGGTACTGGCCAAATTTTAAGATATGCCTTTGTTATGATGGCAAGCGTCCCCTCATTTCCTGCCATGAGTGCAGTAATATCATAGCCTTTGGTTCTCTTCAGTGTTCTTCCACCAACCTCCACTATCTGTCCTCCCGGAAGTACAAGTTCAAGTCCTAGTATCCATTCCTTCGTTGTTCCATAGGTACATGCCCTGAGTCCTCCCGCGTTTGTGGATATGCTTCCTCCGACAGTTGCTGCCATGGAACTTGCCGGATCAGGAGGATAAAAAAATCCCAGCTTTGAAAGATAAAGATTGAGATCGTCCAGCCTTACCCCAGGTTCTGCAACAACATATCCATCTTCCACATGGGTTTCCAGGATTTTGTTCATGGCAGACATGCTGATAAGGATGGAATCTTCGTTTGGGACTGGAGACCCGGTAAGTGCTGAACCTCCTGAACGCATTACTACCTGAATCTTTTCCCTGGAACATACCTTCATTAATTTGGAGATTTCTTCCGGACTGTTAGGTATGATTACCGCCAGGGGGATATTTCCCTCAAAATATGACGCATCTTTCATATAAGGCACAAGGTCTTCCTTTTTTTCAAGCATTCTATCCCCAAAGATTTTTCTTAATTCAGCAATATTACCCTTCATCCTATCCCTTAACAATTGAAAAGACCCTGAATATTCTTAACTGTTATGGTTGATATGTCATCTATTTAAGGAAAATAATTGTATGACATTAGAAAAAGTATGTGCATAGAACATTTGATGCAGGTGCCGTGCATATATATTCAAGTCCAAAACACACACAAGTTATTTAAGCGTTGAATGCTTTACATGTTCATGGATTACACAGTGAACCTCGCAAGAGAAAGAGAAAATCTGTATAAAATCAACATACCAGATGATGCCAAAACTTCTATTGTTCACTTTATTAGAGATATGAGTATAGAAGGTCTTTCAGCAGGTCGGCTATATGCCTATACACTTAGATTGAAGATTATCGCACTCGATTTTCAAGAAAGTTTCATGAATCCTAGTCAGGACAGCGTTAAAGACTTCATGGCAAGGTTTCAAAATAGGCCCGTTAAATGGGGAGGAGGGAAGGAACATCTCCCAACAGATAACGCCATTCAAGCATATCAGGTTACTTTCAAGCGTTTCTATAAATGGCTTCTGGGCAATAATGAATCCTACCCAGATTGCGTAAAGTGGATCAAAATCAAAAGTCCCCACCGGAGCAAACAGAAAAAACCAGAAAGTGTGATCTCCGAGAGTGAGCTTCAGAACCTACTTGATGCTTGCCTTAATGCCCGCGATAGAGCACTGATCAGCCTTCTATACGACTCTGGATGCAGAATCGGCGAACTACTCAGCATGAACGTAATAGATCTTGCTTTCGACCAGTATGGTGCCAAGATCACTGTGTCAGGAAAGACAGGGGTTAGAGTGGTTAGGATCGTCGGTGACTCTACTATATATTTGAGGGAATGGCTCAAGAACCATCCTGACAGGGATAATGCAAAGGCGCCACTATTTACAAGATTGGACGGCGAAATAAGAGAGAGAATGGACTATGAGCAAGTACATGCACTGTTCAGAAAGGTTTCGAAGAGATCGGATATAAATAGGAGAATATACCCTCATCTATTCCGTCACACCCGGGCTACCTTGCTTTCAATGAACTTAAAAGAACCTCTCCTCGAGAAAACTATGGGATGGGTTTATGGATCTCGCATGTCACAGGTATATGTCCATTTAAGTGATTCCGACGTAGACAATGCAGTCCTGAGGTCTCATGGGATAATGGTTGACAATAAGAGTGATGAGCTTCCAAGACCAAAGGAGTGCCCTCGATGTGGTGAAAAGAATCCTAATGGAGCTAAATACTGCCGTAAATGCTGGTTACCATTAACCATTGATGCAACACTAGAACTAAAGGAAAAGGAAGAGCATATTCAAAAGGAACTAGAATCTAAGGGGCTGATCGACGATAAGATAAGGGCTTTGATTGAGAACATGCCTGAATCTGAAAGAACCGGAATACTCACATCCATAATAGAAATGGCACTCAGGGAAAAAGAAAAAAAATAACTTCCGATTAAAAATAGAAAATATTTAGAGATCCTTCAACGTCTATGGTCATAATAGATCTTTTTACATGGAAGGACTCCGGTCAAATAATCGAGTTTTAACAAAAAAGTATCATTAACTTGGGTTCTCACAATTCGTTGATAGGTCATGATGTAATTATACCATGTCATCTGTCCTGTTTCCTATAACCTAAGGTAAACGAACTTATTTTGTTAAGGTAACCTTGAATCGTTAGGTATCACTTTTAAGGATCTCAAAAAATCATTTAGGCCAAAACTCATGAGATTAATCGGTAACGTATCGGTATTCTTTCGATGTATTACCAGGACATGCATCTTATTTTAAGATGGTCCATACTGGTAGTCGAGATCTCTAAAAGAATAGGGATAGATTATATTCGCTGACTTCAGGCCAGAACTGAGCTGTCATTTAGACTTTTTTATGTATATAATATGACATTTTACATAGGCTATCGATAAAAACAGCGTGAATATAAGGATTTTATCAATATTCTTATCGATGATCTATCGATGGCTTATCGATGTCCTTTCGATCATTCACATGCTTGAGATTCTTCAACGAGTTTGGATTGATATTCCTCTTCAGCTTCTTCCTGCCTTCCTTGTTGTCTGCCATCGAGTGCAGGAGCTTCTGGACTTCCTTCTGCTTCTTCCTTATCTCTGTATCCCTCTTTGCTTCATACTGATCAATTAACCACTTTGGTGGAAGGGAAAACTGGACAGTCTTCACTGTTACTGTCCTTGTCCTCATCCCCTTGTTTGGTGTCTGGACCCTGGGATACACCATGAAGTCATCACCTGCCTTGAAGGGATTTGGTTCAGGGAGCTTTATCTTGAATACGCCCTGTTCCTTTGTGGCTTCAAAGAAGATGTTGATCAGGCCTCTTGTCTGCGAATCAATGTAATTCCACTTTGGAACTGTGATAAAAGTTATTAGATTACGATACCTGAAAGACTGAGCCACTACGGATATAGCCTTATTCTGGACTGACTGCCAGTCCCTTGCATTCATGAAAACACCGGCATCATCCAGGATGACTGAATTGCCTTTCCTCAGGTTTCCGTCAATGACATAATCCACAAAATCCGTAACATCAAACATGACCTTCCCCTGGTTGTATGTTGCATCACATGTATATGCAAGCTCCAGGGCAGAATATGACTTGCCACTGCCTCTTGGTCCTACAAAGAGTCCAAGGACATCCATGTTCCTTGCGATCCTGTTTCTTATCCAGGGCATCAGCCAAACATCATATCTACCTCTGGAATATTGGGGATCTTCAAAGGGCAGTTTCATCATGATCACACCCTTCAAGTTTTGTCATGGATCTTTCTCCCACAGTCCTTACAAAATCATCCATCTTAATCAGCCCTCACATCGTAATCTTCATCGTTTTCTACCATGTCCAGTGAATCACCAGAGGCAAGCACTATCTCAGTCTTACCATCTACCCTGAGTTCAAGGCCTTTCTCGGTTCTCACGATTTCACCGGTTCTCTTGGCCCCTGCTCCTTCATACCTGCTTCCGGATAGCCTGAATACTGACTCAATCATTACAACCGGATCATCAGGACCATCTACTTCAGATAGGCCTAT
>JAKAYJ010000122.1 GCA_021816385.1 Thermoplasmata archaeon | reverse complement strand
CGGAATTATGAGTTGAAGGATTCAGACGTGATCAGGATAATTGCAAGGACAAAGTGAATTTTCTCATCCCATCTCTATCAATAAAACTTAATATAACATGGAATAATTTTTTGGGAGTGATATTATAAGGAAGAGAAAGTGCAGCCAGTGTGGTTCATCAATTCCAGATGGTTCTGATTACTGTCCTTCCTGCGGAACCATCTATGACTCTGGCATGAAATATGGTAGTAAATATCATTTAAAATCAGGCACGAAGACAGTTGATCTTGGAGATATACTGCCCGGGGAAAGAATACTTGGAGAATACTCTCCATCAAGCAAGGCCTACAGAAAGGTTGCAATATCAAGAGTTGTCTCAACCTTTATATCATTTTTATCTCCTGTTCTCCTGGCACTGATTGAGCTGTTGGGTTCCGGTTCAGATCCACTTCTTAACATTGGCGAAATTCTCACAACACTTGGAATAACCATCATCCTAGCTTCTATCATACTTGGGCTTGAACTGGCCAAGTACAGGAAAGAATTCACTGCAAGATATGTAATTACCAGTACAAGGGTTGTAAAAATTATAAAAAACCGGATAAAAATGGATCTCGCAATTGATAATATTGAGAACGCGGTGATAACATTTGGAGCAATTTTCCGTTCAAAGGATTATGCCGTGTTCTTTCCACAAAAGGGTTACATGGATCTAAAGGGGGTTAACCTCAATATTCCCATGGTAACCAGCAGGGTTGCAGAACTGGGGCATATGGAAGAAGAAAGCTATGCTAAAGTAATAAAGAACAAGAATGGCAGCGTAACCATTGGTAATGCGAGGATCGCAAGAACTCACCTGAAGAACCTGAGGAAGATAAGAAAGGATATGATGCATAGATCATTTCTATTCCTAACAGAGGAAATGGCAAGGGAAGCAGCAAGAACATACTGGGATTTTGTGAAGAATATTAAAGGAAGCCCCCAGTAGGGATTAAGTGAGTTAAATCATCTGTAATTTTTGTTCATCAGTTCATAGTAAAATTCATCAACATAGCCATCTCCTGGAACGAAATGATGTTCTTTCATTGTTCCACATTTAATAAAGCCATTTTTTTCCATGACTTTCTGAGAGGCAACATTAGGTTTGTAAACGTTTGAGTAAAGCTTGCGAAGGTTCATGGTTTTGAATGCAAATTCAACAATTAACCCCAGTGACTCAGTCATATAACCCCTTCCCCATTTTTCCTTCGATAGAAAATATCCAACATGACCATTCCTGTCTGTATCTATGGGTCCAATACCAATTATTCCAGCTACTTCCTTTGTCTCATTCTCAATGATCGCAAAGTTTACACTCTTCTCATACACATTTGCTGAATTATCTATCCATTCGTATTCATCAACCAGTGAATAAATTCTGGATGGCGATGACAGGAATCTGTGTACCTCGGGATCATTGATTATCCTGTAAAGTGTGGGGGCATCCTCACGAACAAGTACTGCCAGAGAGACATGCTCCCCCCTGCAGATGACTACTCTTTCCATTGAACCTGATATTTCTGCATACTAGTTAAATCATAATATTTCTTTATTTTTATAATGTGATCATCATGATCATAAAATATGGGAAGTTTATATCATATCATAAATGGACTTTGTAGTTTCTCACCACCTGCTGCCATCTAATATACTTGGGTACTCCTCGTTCACGGTAAATCTGATTCTACTGTTAATCGGGATAGGGCTGAGCTTCAGGGGGGAAAAGTCATGGAAACTCATAATGCTGGCTCTTGGAGCATATGGAGGCTTTGTAATAACTGCATATATACTGGTAAGATTCCATTTCACCGGATTACCAACCATACTCATATTTGCCATAGGGATAGTAATAGGAGCGGTTGCTTTCAAGTTCCTGGCTGAAATTGCCATTTGTGCATCCATAGCATTCACTGTATTTATAGGGTTAAATTATGTATCTGGAGCTGGAGTCGTGATTGCAGGCATAGCAGCCCTGATCGCTTTTGTTGTGACGTATTACAGATTCGACAAGGTCGTCATTTATGTTGCTGCGTTTGCAGGGGCACTTGCAATCTGGATTGCTCTATACGGAATGGGGTTGCCAGATGTCAGTGCCCAGGTTTTTGCAGCTGCAGCAATGATAATGGGAATTGTACTGCAGAAATATGAGGCAAGCCAGGATAAAATTGATAGAAACAGGATCAGGTCAGATTACTGACGAAGCTGTCCAGGCGATCAATAAATTTCTGGGCATCTTCAACACATCCATAATCTGCATACCTGAATATGGGTGCATTGGGATCATTGTTAACTGCCAGAATATTTTTGGCGTATCTCAATCCAACAATGTGATAATCCATTCCTGCCACACCCAGAGCAATATAAAGATCAGGCGCTATGGATAATCCGGTAAGACCGATCTGCTGCTGCCTTGGCATCATTCTCATATCAACCACCGGTCTTGTTCCGCCAACTGCAATTCCAAGCTTTTCTCCAAGATCAACAACATGATCTATGGCTTGTTTTCCTTTCACTCCCCTTCCAATGCCAATAACAATGTTTGAAGATTGCAGTGGAATATATTTCGATTCAATTATCCTGTTATCAATTATGCTGTATCTTCCAGAGTTTTTTAAATCTATTTCCTGAACGGATATTTTCTGGTCTGTCACTTTTTCAATGAATATCCCCGGTCTTACGGTTGCAATTTCCGGTTTTGTTTTAGATGTTATCCTTGCTACAATACCTCCACCAAAGGCTGGCTTGTACTGAATAAGGTTTCCACCCTCAATCTTTAGGTCAACGCAATCTGCGGTCAATCCAAGGGATAGTTCCGCAGATATCATACCAGCTACATCCTTTCCCAGGGAGTTGGAAGGGATAATCACAAAATTCGGTCTTTCTTTCTCTATGTAACTTGTCAGGAAAGTGGAAATTGAGTAAATATCCTCAGAGTTGAAGTGGATGTATTTGCTGGCGGTCATTCCACTGAGCAATCCAGGATCAACATTTCCTATCATAACAGGTTCTGCACTGATCTGGAAAGAAAGATCATTGAGTTTTGTTGCAATCTGCATTGCAGAGTCCCTGTCTTCCAGTGCAACTCCAAGTATCCTGCCACCTGAAAAATCCTTATTTAGAGACGTTTCTTGAGGCTTCTTTTTGCTACCGCCTTCCTTAAGTTTTGTAGATATAAACTCAAACACTTCATCCATGGAGATCATTTTCACGGTTCTTTCATTGTGTAGTGCCTCAGTTCCTGAAACAACTGTAAGGGAAGCTTCATTGCCATTGATATCCAGTTTCATGCTCTCGGAGTTCACAATCTGGACCCTGTCTTTCATTGAAGGGGTACCATCTGGAACCTTCCTGGCCCTGTTAATTTTCTCGCTAACGGAGATAAGAAGAGGGAGAGAAGTGGTGATCACTCTTGTTCCCTTCTCATAGTCCTGTTCCACTTTAACATCTTTCCCATTTTCCATTATATCAAGCTTGCTCACGCCTGATACAAAATTCATTCCTGCCATGTATGAGGTCTGTGGTGGTACCTGACTCGTCTCTCCATCAAGGGAATACCTGCCAGCAAGTACAAGATCTGGAGACTTCATTTTTATGAAATGAGAGAGAATTCTCGATGTTGCCCATGTGTCAGCCCCTCCAAATTTCCTGTCTGTTATGAGGAAAGCTTCGTCAGCTCCCATCTGCAGGCATTCATCCAGTATATCCACTGCCTGCGGCGGTCCCATGGAGGCAACCATAACCTTTGCACCATTCTTTTCCTTTATCCTTATGGCCTCTTCAACCGCTCTTCTGTCAAAGGAATTGATGTTAAGAGGTACGCCTTCTCTAACGATCCGTCCTGTTTCAGGATTGAAAGTTATCTTGCTTACATCAGGTACCTGTTTTGCAAGAACAAGAATGTTCATTGCAGCTCTACCATTATATCTCCATTCTCTACTTTCGTTTTATAAGACTTAAGAGGTGAGATGCTCCCTGAACCCTCAGGTGGGCTTATAACATCCCCATTTTTAGGGTTGAACGTTGCAAAATGGTTTGGGCAGATGAGTTCATGATTATCCATGAAGCCCTCTGAAAGGTCATATTCCTCATGTGTACAGAGATATGAAGTTGCATAATAGTTTCCCCCATCCTTTATTACAAGAACCTCTATACCGTCGACTTTTACCTTTGCCAGATCGCCATCCTTCATATTTCCGTCTTTAGCAACTTTATACCATGTCATGGGGTTCCATTAATTTAAACTATAAATTTCTATTGTGTTTTAAGTCCTGAAGTTCCATTCA
>JAKAYJ010000121.1 GCA_021816385.1 Thermoplasmata archaeon | reverse complement strand
GACCGGAAATGGCGACGAGGCTTCTTTCTGTTCGTTATTTCGATGAGGATGATCTCATTAGGGAAATTATAAAACAGGAAACTGACTTTGCAAAGAACAGGAGGTTCTGGAACTGAGGGAAAATAAGTTCGCCAGGGAACTGGGCTATTTGCTGAAAGATAACAGTATGGAACCAATAATTGTGGAAGGGGATCATGATGTGAAAGCACTCAGGGAAGTTGGCATCACTGGAGAGATCATTAAGATAAATCAGGGTATTTCCATTGAGAATTTCTGCAGCAGAATTTCTTCCCAATACAGTAAGGTTATACTGCTGACAGACTTTGACAGGAAGGGAAATGAATTACAGTCAAAGATATCTGAAATTCTTCAAAGTTATGGGTGCAAGATCAATTCCAGATTCTGGTACTTTATAGATCATTCATTCAAGATCAAGAGTGTTGAGGATCTTCCCTGGCTTCTTCAGGAAAATCAGTGAAATCTTCCATTTCAACCGGATAGAACCTGATTCCCTCCGGAGATGAATATTTGGCAAATTTTGCATTGTAGGCTTTTTCCAGGTTGTTAATGGTAAGAACATCATCCTTCTCCCCGAAAGCCACAACTTTTCCTTCCCTGAACAGGAGGATGGAATCAGATATTCTATTAGCCAGGTTTATGTCGTGCATTACCAGAAGTACACCCTTTCCCTTTGCCTTAAGTGAATTCAGTATCCTGATAAGTGTACTGATCTTGTCAAGGTCCAGGAATGATGTGGGTTCATCCATCATTATATAATCAGAATCCTGGTAAATACCACCTGCTATGGAAACCATTCTTTTCTCTCCACCACTCAGAGTTGCAAAATCCCGGTCTATGAATTTCTCGACGCCACATAGCCTCAATGCATCCCTGATCTCCCTGTCTCCACCCATTCTTGTAAAACCGGAGATCTCCATAACATCCCTTACAGTAAAACCCATTGGCTCGGGTATTTCCTGTTGAACGTATGAAACTTTTCTTGCGACTAATGATGGCTTCAACTTTCTCAGGTTCTCTCCGTCTACTGTTATGGAACCTTCCATAAGGGGTATGTATCCACTGATTGCTGTGAGTGTTGAGGTTTTCCCAGAACCGTTTTTCCCGCAAATTGAAAGAATCTCACCCGAAGATAGTGTCATACTCACTGGACCGATCTCAAGTTCCCCTCTTCGGAACCTGATGTTATCCAGTTCAAGCACTGTAATAACCCCTCTTTGATATTTTAGCCATAAGAATCATGAAGAATGGTACGCCAATTATGCCAGTGATTATTCCAATGGGCAGAACTTCTCCACTTACAATCAAATGTGCAAGATCATTACTGAGTATAAGAAATGTGGCACCAAGTATGGCAGAGGAGGGTATCACATACTTGTTAGAACCACCATATAACAGCCTTGATACATGTGGAAAAATCAAGCCTACAAATCCAATGAGTCCACTTATGGATACACACGCAGATACCGCAACCGTGGTAAGCCCAATGGCAGCGAGCTTGGATTTCTCCGCATTTACACCAACAGATTTAGCGTAAATTTCCCCCATCTGCAGTGCATTTAGCTGCCTGTACATTGAACCGAGTATTAGGGAAGTTACTATAACAAGGGGTACAACAATCATGTCATCCAGCCACGAGATACCGGAAAGTGATCCAAGTATCCAGTAAAATATCCTGTTCTCAAGGGCTGGCCTGGAATAAAGTAACAGTGCGACAAATGAGGTGGCAAAAAGGGATACAGCTATTCCTGTAAGAAGGAAAACAACAGGTGGAGTCCTTCCCTTCCTCAGTGAAAGAGCATAGACGCCAGATACTACAAGGATTGCGAATATGAATGCAAAAATAGGCAATGTGAAGATTCCAAATACTGTTATGCCGAACACAATGGCAATAACCGCTCCGAGTGTGGCACCACTGGAAACTCCTGTAATATATGGCTCAGATATGGGGTTTCTGAAAATACTCTGGATCACAGCACCTCCCACGCCAAGAGATGCTCCTACAGCGGCTGCTCCCAGTATCTCAGGTTCTCTAAGCTGGGTTACTATGATATAATCTGATAGCCTGACAGATCCCACGTTTATGCCCAGTTGTTCTCCTATGGAGCGCAATATTGTAAAAAATGGAATGTTCACAGATCCTATCCCGAGGGAAAGGGCAAATGATAGAAAAAAAGCGATTACTGAAATTGTAAATAGTGTGTATGTTCTACCATTAACTCCTATAGATTCCCTGACTGATCTGCTCTTAAACATTTACATCCTCATAGATACTCTGAACCTGTGTTGGCTCTGGATTATACTGTAAATTGAAGGGAAATTCCGGCAGTTTCACCGTTACGTGATATACGTTATAGATTAACCATTCTATGGCAAAGATGTTTCTGAAGTTTGGTTCTGAGAAGAGATTTGTGTCAAATGCAGTATAGATTGTGTTGTTCTTATAAGCACTGGTAGAATCAAACGGTTCCCTGTCAAGATCTGACTGGTTAAAACATGTGCCCAGCAGTATTACCTGAGGATTTGAATTAACAATATTTTCATTTGATATCTCATAGAAACCTGATCCATTTGCTATGTTGTTCAGATGTGAGTAATTGAACATGGCATTCACAAATGTACCTTTACCAGTTGTCCAGGTTGCACCATTTTCAACACACATTGCATATAGCAATGTTTTATTGACAACGCTGACGTTTGAAAACTGGTTTAGTGATTCCTTCATCCAGTTATTGAGAAGGGTAGCATTGTTCTGGTTACCTGTCAGTTCACCGAGAAGGATATTCTGCTGCATTATCTGTGAAAATGTGGAATTGATCCCTGCACTGAGAAATATATAATCAATGCTGGCGTTAAGTAGTTCCTGCACCTCACTTGGTGGATATGAGCTGAATGAAATTACTGCATCTGGTGAAAGGTTCACGATCTGTTCAACACTCATATCTGGATAGCATGTCATGTTTGGTAGATTACTTTTTGGATATGTTGTGTAAGGTCCCTTACCGAGAACATCCTTGAATGCACCAATTGCGTAGAGCGTCGCACTTGCCGCTGGATCAAGTGAAATGATCCTGTTCAAATGGACCCCAGAAACATTTGAATCTACGGTTATTATTCTTCCCTTTCCAGAACCTGAAATGTGTTCATATTCAATAGCCCCAATTGCCGATACAATTACAACAATTACAACAATCATTGCGATCATCTTTGTGCTGCCTTTCATTCCATTTTTAATACTCATATGAAGTCTCCTTTACAAAAGTGAAATTTAATTCATATTTATAAAGTTATCTTCACAACTTCAAAAGGAACTTTCCAAAATAAAAATTCTTTAACAAAAACTTTTAAACGGATAGCTAATACCATAAGTGTGCCAGAATCCTTCACTCAACAATTGAAATATTACGAACTTAAAAAGAGCCAGAAGGCGTTAGTATCCCTCAGTTTTCTATGCCTTTTCAAGGGAAAGGAAACGCTCCTTGAGGATTCGTTGAACAGTATTGTTGATATAGCTGAAGAATCTGGAATGGATTACGAGATAATTATTGTAAATACCACAATGCTACCGATCAATTCCGTATCTACTGAAGGAATCAGGGCTGAGAAACCTTTGAAAATTGCGGATTATGGATATTATAAGAGGGGGCAGGCAAAGAATGAGGCTTTTAAGAGGAGTACAGGTACCCACATAGTTCTGTTTGACCCAGAAAAGGTCTATGATATCAAATTTTCGGATGTACTGTATAACTTTGTAAATCAGCGGGAAAAGAGGATGTTATTTAGTGAGTTCATAGTTATACCAAGGGAAATCCTAACAGATGTCAATGGATGGAACGATCTTTCTGTTTCAGAGGATCTGGAGCTGTTCGCAAGGATAAGTGAACAGTACAACATCCTCTTCTACATCACAGATGGCCAGGAGTCCATTGAGAGATTCCTGACATACAAGCCAACCCAGATATTTCCATCAAAGGAGTTCCAGCACCTCCTTAAGGAGAGGAAAAACAGGATGATTACAGATCTTTTTGTCGGGTGCAATTATGGGCTCAGGGATGCACTTCTCCTATCTGATAATTCGGCAGGGAAACTGAAGCTAAGAGACTACATCTCACTGTATACCTCATATTTCCTGGTAAAGATAAGAAGATACAATAAGGGCAAGAAGAGTAATTTTACCCGGCTCATGGAATCTATGTTTGAATCGATCATCCTTCAGGAATACGAAAAGGTGAAGGTTGACAGTTATCCCCTTAATATAAGCCTTGGAAAGACAGAAATTCGATATCTTATGACAAAAAGTGACATCTTTCCAAAAATATCAAAAACACTTGATAAAATAATCAAC
>JAKAYJ010000120.1 GCA_021816385.1 Thermoplasmata archaeon | reverse complement strand
AACTGCGGGATTGCGAGATTGAACAGCCAGGGATTATATCAATTATACCCCTGAAATTCAGCCCTGAAAATACACCACTTTTAAGATCAGGAAAAGTCAGTCATGAAGCTTCTGGAGAGAAAGATCTCGATGTGATTTCACTGGCGAGGATCATTGCTGGAACGGCAATAAAAAACATCAGTGTCTATTGGGTCGCACTCGGAAAACTGGTTTCTCAGGTCGCGCTGAGATCCGGAGGCAACGACCTTGTGGGAACTGCATTCAGCGAGAAGATCTTTGGGGCAACAGACAGGAAGGAGAAAACGTTTTCTGAGGAACTTGATTCCATGATACTGGGAGCCGGGAAAATCCCTGCACAGAGGGATACTTTCTACAATATAATACGGTACACCTAATTTTTATCCACGGAAATTCCTTCCGGCGATTAATACTGAAAGCCCACCAATCACTGCAACGCTCGCAGCGTACAGATATGAATATTCTGGAGATATCAGGTAAAGAAGACCCACTATAATATTGCCGGAAAACATACCAATGCTCCTGAAGAATGAAAGCTTGCCCATTGCGGATCCTGCCTTTGATCCACGAACTATCCTGGAAACAATTGATGGCTCAAACGTCTCTATCGCTGATGTACCCAGGCCGAGGATCAGCGCTGATAGATAGAAGTATTCAAAAGGGGCATGCAGAAACAGGATCAGGAATATACCAAGGGCTGCGAATCCGGAGAGGATATAACCAAACAGCCCAAGAATCGGGATTTCTCTTTTCGCCCGGATTCTGCTGTAAATAAAGCCTCCAGCTGCAGATGTTCCCATGAAGATTGGATATACCAGGAGGCCGTAAAGGATAGAGGATGAATCCTGTGCTGCCGTTAGTATTGGGAAACCAACGCTGTAATAGCTGAAACCGAAAAGCGCAGTTGCGAAGAGTATACTGAAATAGGTTTGTCCGGCAGACTTTTCAACCGGTCTGCTCTCATCCACTGTCTCTCTTTTTGTTTTCCTTGTAAGAGAAATCAGAAGGGTCGAAACTACCAGCGGTATAATGGAGACAATAAAGATCAAGGAAAATGGAATACCGACGGAATACATTGTAATGAGAAAAACAGAGGCTATAACTCCACCCCCAACGTCCAGGCCATGCAGCAGGCCGAATGCATTTGTCCTTTCCTCTCTGCTTGTTGATTCTATCATGAGTATCCTTCTGGGCGGAGAACGGAAATTCCTTGACCACCATCCTGATACATATAAAGAACCAGCAGCCGCGTAATTCCTTAATATTCCGGTGAATGAAAGAATCGGAATCAGTGAATTTCCGATTATGGAAAGTTTTTTTGGATCAAACCTGTCGGCCAGCCTCCCTCCTATGTAAGAGAAGACTGAACCGATGCCATAACTGAATGCCTCAATCAATGCGAATACCCATATTGGCGCATGCAGAACAAGAACAAGAAAGACGGAAAGACCACCTACAACTATCTGGTAACCCATGTCTGCAAAGAAGGCTGAAAATGAAAGAAGATATACGTTAACATGAAAGCGCCTTGCCATTGGGACGGAATTTTCGTATCTTTTAAAACACTGCCGATCCCCATGTATTTTATAAAGCCACCTGTCAAGATTCATAGAATTGTGAGGAGTAATTATCCGTACTCCCTTGCATGGATTCCCTATTTTATTGAAAGCAATGGAAGGTTCTTTGATACAATCACCTAAAAATATGAAAATTGAAAACTAAGTGTTATAGTAAACAGAAATTGATATCCAGTTCCAGTCATAAATTTTTGACCATTTAAAATTATATATGCTGCGATTAGCAAAAATTCCTGGAATTATGATATTCAGTAACTTGCGGTCATTTCACCCAAAGTCAGGTTAGAGTCTGGAGGAATACTTATTCCTGAAAACGCGAGCCCAAGCGATGTGCAGGATGCATGAAAACCATTAAATGTCAGTTCTCCACCTGCCAGGATCCCTTCCATTGAGTACCAGTTCAATGTAATATTAATTCCGCTGCCCCAAGCTGCTGCAAATAAACAGGAGTTATGCAAATTGTAGGTCTCGGTAAAGTTATGTGGCTCCGGAGTAATTGTAGTATTTACCGGATTATTAGGGTTCCCCTGAGATAAAGTTACATTTACAATATTGTTGAATTCCGCATTGAATCCCATGCCCACATTCTGCTTCTGTGACAATCTGTTGCTTATAGATATTATTTCAGTGAAGCTGCCCGGATTCATGATGTATTGAACATTAACTACGAAAGAAGTAAAATTAACGCATTCATACGCATTTACAGAGGATGTGTTATAGAATGCTCTGTCACAAACAGTCACAAACCGGCCAGGTGCTGGGTAAAAATGCAGAAACATGCCCTGCCCACTGTTTGAACT
Organism: Thermoplasmata archaeon; assembly: GCA_021816385.1. The sequence goes on along the minus strand of JAKAYJ010000120.1, from coordinate 1,997 downwards.
GTAAAGGATTGCCGTCGCTGATCCGGTGATATTGACTGACGCATTTCCGGATTTCAGGATTCCTGCATTAAAGTTAATAGGTGAAAATGGAGGAGAAGGAGAACCTTGGCCATGGATCTGGGTTTCTCTTATAATCAACACTCCGGCCGCAATAATAATTAGAGAGATTGCCACTGCAATAATTGCCTTGGTATTCCTGTTCATATATGTCTCTCCTTCATGTCTGTGGAACACCTCCACTTGAAATGCACATTCCCGTATAAGACCATGTGGCCTGCGTGTTGGAATTATATGGCCCGGTCAAGAGATCCATGTAATCCCCACCAGGTGCTACAGTAATCATTTCATAAACTATAAGATTCTGGGCCTGGATCTGCTGCCATGAGAGTGCTCCGTTGTTCTGGTATGAGTCAAAGAATTGGATACCATACACCGAATAACTATTAGAAACAAGGTAATGTCCAAAATCCGGTAAATTGCTGCAATTATGGGAGTAAACAAAAGTTCCAGATCTGATGAAACTCGCCTGGCCGAATGAGATATTGAATAATATATACATCCCCGTAACTGGCGGTATAACATAATCTATCCCCAACCCATTAAAAGGGGTGAAAATATAAGTCACGCTGCCACCGCTGTAGTTATCTATAACCCCCACAGTATTCTGGACATTGCCATCGATCCTGATGACATGATAAGATACCGGGATCTCCTGTAAAAATTTATTACTGTTTAAGGTAAAAACTGAAAAATGAAATCCAAGAGAAAACTGCCCGCTTAAAAGTGAGACGTTGTTGCCGCCATTGAAGGTAAGGCAATAGCCATCCAGTAAGTAAGTCGTAATGTTTTGGTTGGAAGCATTGCTGAGCGAATTATCAGATTTGGAATTCTGTGAGCCATACGAATGGATCCAGACCGAGAAACCTAGAATGATAATGGCTGATACGGCAAATACCATGATCTTCCTGTTAAATTGAAGTTTTTCAGCCATTTAAAATGCAAATGATCTATGATATAAGTAATTTGTGAAATTATACATTATCAAAGTTTTATTCCACATCACACAATAGCGAAACCGGATGCATTCCATATGTAAGGATATTACTTACTCTGTATGAAAGTCGTTAAATAAATGACAGGTTCTAAATCGTTATTTGATCTGAAGCCCTTGTTAGTGGGAACCGATGCAGGGCTAAATCTCAAAGAGCCTGCAAATCCCAAAAATAGGGACTAGGCGACGATAAACTTCCCTTCATCCTTCCTTATCAGGCCAGAATATATCCCCCATTCAATGAGCATAACTTCTATATCATGGTGTCCGGTGGGAGAATTGAATGTCTGCACCCCTCGTGACTCCAACTCCTCCAGAAGCTGATCAATATCAAATTCCCTGAGTTCTATGGCAGTCTTGAAAGGCTCCACATTTTTAAGCGACTCCTTGATAATTTCCTTTCTTCTTTTGATGCTTGAAGATATTAATTCCTTCCCTAATACTGTGGACGAAAGGTCACCAGACTCAAGGTTAACAAAACCTATTCTTGCTGCCGTGAAAACAATCGGCATGAGTTCGTCCAGATCGACCTCCATCTCCTTTTCCAGCTGATACAAATCGGCCTTTCCCTCAAAAATATTGTTCAGTACATAAAGGAGACCGATAAGATCGGCCATTCTTGATTGTGGGTCTACTACTTCAGTCAATTTTATATCTCCATACATATGAATGACTTTGGGCTTGAAATCCCAAAATTTCCTGTGGGATAAGACCAAACCTAAGTCCATGCCATTTCTGCCTTGAATCAATCACGCCGTATAACATCGCAAATTCTTTTTACCTATAATTTGTACGGGATTTAAGCATTTCCTATTTCCTCCCGTAGTGTCCAGAATTATGTGTAAGATTAAGGATACCTCTCCCTGAACATGTCACTGATCTCATCCTTGCATTTATAATATCCTTTTATGACCCTGTGTGACCACTTCTCATTCAATTCAGCTAT
>JAKAYJ010000119.1 GCA_021816385.1 Thermoplasmata archaeon | reverse complement strand
AATTTCACTGGAACAGGAAATTTCATCAGGAAAAATATTCATAGAAACAAAGGGCCAATTAGGCACATTACTTCATGGAAAAAAGGAATCACTCATCCATTCAATAAACGCTACGGGCAAGGTGAACACTCTTGGTGCTGGTGATTCTTTCAGGGCTGGCTTCTATTTCGGGTTATTCAGGAATATGGACTTTGAACATTCTATTGCTTGCGGAAATGTGGTTGCATATGAATCAGTTACGAATGGATTGATGAATATTTCACTAACAGAAGAGTCTATAATAAGAAGGGCAAAGATGTTATGCGATAACAGAATTCCCTGATCATGGCAGTTTTTTCCTTTGAAGACAGGAAGCCTCAGATTGATCAGAGGGCATACATATTTCATAATGCCACCATAATTGGAGACGTCAGAATACTTGGTGAAGTTTGGGTTGGCCCCGGTGCAGTTATCCGTGGTGATTACGGTACTGTAATTATAGGCTCTGGAACAGCAGTTGAAGATAATGTTGTTATACATGCACGGCCAGGTAAAACTACAACGATTGGAGAAAGAGTCACGCTTGGGCATTCTGCTGTGATACATACTGCAACCATAGGTGATAGTGCAGTCATTGGCATGCATTCAACAATCACCGATTTTGCAGAAGTCGGAGAATGGGCTGTAGTTGCGGAGAATGCTCTGGTCAAGACAGGGCAAAAAGTGGAACAGGGCACCATAGTGGGTGGAGTCCCATCAAAATTCATAAAGAATGTTGATGAAGAATACAAAAAACTCTGGAGTGAGTACAAGAATAAGTATATATCATTTTGCAAAAGATACAGGGAAAACCTGATTGAATTTGATCAATAACAAAATTCAGCAGTTAATTTTTAACTTTTTTTTTCAAATCTGGAAAAAGGTATAAGTAATGAAAAAAATAACCAACCATGGAAAATAAGTTTGAGATAGAAAACTCATCCATGCGGCTGGTGCTCGATTCAAGAGGAAACAGGACAGTTGAGGCAACAATCAGATTGAAAGGTGGTTCCACAGGAACATGTTCTGCTCCTTCAGGTGCAAGCACAGGGGCCACTGAAGTTAAATCATTCAGAAACTCAAGCGCGGAGGAGAGTGTTAAATATTTCAACAGAACAGTAAGGCAATCCATATCCGGTTTCAACGGGCTTAACCAGTCAGGATTTGATGATCTTCTGAAAAAAATTGATGGAACAAATGATTTTTCAGAAATGGGGGGAAATGCTTCCACAGCTTTGTCCATAGCACTTGCAAAGGCTGTTTCTATCCAGTCCGGAATTCCACTTTACAGGTATGCAGGTGGCTCCTTTAAGGGGAAGATGCCAAAACCGCTGGGTAATGTAATTGGCGGGGGCAAGCACGCAATCAACGGCACAACCATTCAGGAGTTCTTCATATCCAACGATTCAAAATCTTTTCTGAAGGCTATGGAATTCAATGTGGCTGTCCACAGGAGAATTGGGCAGATGGCAAAGGAAATATTCAAGGACGTGAGTATAGGGGTTGGAGATGAAAAAGCGTGGGCTCTCTCCATTGATGACACCCAGGCAATGGAAATGCTGAAGGAGGCTGCCATGCAGGTATCAAAAGAATTGAAAGCCAACCACATTCTAGGGTTTGACGCAGCAGCATCCAGTTTTTTCGAAAATGGAAAATACGTTTACAAAGATCATACAAAAACAAGGGATGAGCAGATTGATTTTGTCATAGAATCCCATAAGAAATATGGGTTTACCGTATTAGAGGATCCAATGGATGAGAACGACTTTGATGGGCATGCTGCCATAACACATGCAATAGGGAAGAATGCACTCATAGTGGGAGATGATCTTTACACTACAAATGCTGAAAGAATAAGGGAAGGCATAAAGAAAAAAGCTACAAATGCTGTATTGATAAAGGTTAACCAGATAGGTACACTTTCAGATACATGGGACGCAGTCAAAACAGCAACTGAAGCCTCAATGAAGAACGTTATATCACACAGAAGTGGCGAAACAGAAGACAACTTCATCGCACATCTGTCCATCGCATTCTCATCTGACTATATCAAATCCGGAGCAATAGGCGGAGAGAGGCTTGCAAAACTGAACGAGCTTGTAAGGATCCAGGAGGATATGGATTGACCTTTCATCTCCTTGGTATTGGTCTCAGAGGTACACGGTCAATAACAATAGAAGAAAATGAAGTTCTGAAAAAATGCAGTAAAATATACATCGACACCTACACATCCATTTTTCCTGAAAATTTTATAAATGATCTATCCCACATATACAGTGGTGAAATAATTCCTCTTGAAAGGGAGGAACTGGAGTCGATGGCTTTTATCAAAAATGAGGAAACTGATTCTTCACTCATTGTTTCTGGTGATCCTTTTGGCTCCACAACACATATGAGTATTGCAAGGGAGTGTATTGATAAAAAGATTGATCTGAAAATATATGAAAATGCATCAATAATCAGTATCATATGGGGGAGAACCGGCCTATCCGCATACAGGTCTGGGAGTGTCGTTTCCATTCCAGATTTTGGGAATGAGTATGTCCCTGCAAGCCCCTATGAGAAAATACTACAGAACATATCCATGGGCCTGCACACATTAGTGCTTGTTGACCTGAAGAATGGAAAGAATATAGATTCTTCAAGACTCATGGAAATATTCATCCTGATGAGGGACAGGAATAGCCTGGAGGACATTATGAAGAGGATATCTTTTTCCATTGAGAGAGCAGGATGGAATGATGAAGCCATTCATGTGGATTCACTAGAGAACATTCTCGGAAGGCATCTCATTAGCCCTTACTGCATTGTAATTCCTGGAAAGATCGATTTTAATGAAAGAGAGAATGTAATGGCACTTTTTCCTGATTGTGGATATTTACTGGATGAGTGATTCTCGGTTTGAATACTAATTCACTATTCTTATAATTTGGAAATTCAGAATTATCTGAACTGAAATTTTCAAATTCCTAATATAGCAAATGAATATGCAAGTGGAGTGGACAAAAAGGTTCTATCCATCAGCATTGCAAGATTCATTCGAGTTTCAGGAAGATCTGCAATCTTCATATTCCTTCCCATTATATTCGTGCTGCATTACGGAATGAGCCTTTTTGAAACAGGAGCTATAACGGCGACTGCAACTGCAGTGATGGCAACCGTGCAGTATTTCTCGGGCCCACTTTCTGATATTTATGGAAGAAAATTCTTCATGGAGGTGATTCCATTCATCACAGCGGTGCCATACGTTTTCCTATTCTGGACAGTGGGTTACAGTAATAATGTAATATATATGATCCTTGCATGGATGAGTACAATGTTCCTAGCCTCACTCCAGTTTCCCGCACTTCAGGCAGCAGTTGCTGATCTGACCAGTTCCGGGCAGAGGCTTGCAGGTTATACACAGGTGAGGGTTTTTGCAAATATTGGTGCCGCGGTGGGCCCTATGGTTGGTGCATTCACTGGCATATATGGCTTTCAATGGATATTCCTGATAGCAGGAGGAACAAGCATAATTGAAGGCATAATGCTTCATTATGCAGTGGGAGAGACCATGGAAAAAAAGGTCAGGGAAAAAGTGAATCCAAAGAAAAGTTCACCTTTCTGGAAAAGTGAATTTATTATAATTTTTACTCTATCAAGCTTATTGTTCAACTTTGTGACAAGACAGACAGGAGCAGCTTTCACTCTTTACATTTTTAATATACAGAGTGTTAACCTCATACAGCTTGGGTTTGTATACAGCTTAAATGGACTCCTTGTCGTGTTGCTTCAGATACCTGTTTACAGGATGATGAACCGGTCTGGCAATATAATGCAATGGAGGGCAATAGGTACCGCCATATATGGCATATCATTCTCTCTTCTTGCACTATATTCAGGCATCCTGTTCTTCATTTTCGTAATGGGGCTGATTACCATTGGTGAAGATTTCTCCTCCCCAACAACTCAGACCATACTTATGGATGTTGCACCTGAAAGTATGAGGGGAAATTATACTGGAAAATTTGCATTTCTGACAAGTTTTGGAAGTGTTGCAGGTTCTTTTGCAGGACTATGGCTTCTTCAGGCGTTCTATACTCATGCCGATATTTTCTGGATCATTATTGGAACTGCAGGGATAATAGCATCTATTTGGACATTATTGATGGTCGATTCCTATATGAAGGAGAAACGGAATTTATCCACACTGGAGAAAGTTGTAATTGATTAATTTACAATTGATTGATCGAAATAGACAGTGTGATCTGCAATGACAAAAATATTAATGCCTAAATGAATACACATTTATGAGTTTTGATCTCTTTGTATCAGACATAGCTTATGGAGAGAAAATCAACGAAAAATATACCTGCAGGGGCCAGAATATCTCTCCTCCAATAA
>JAKAYJ010000118.1:3998-4483 GCA_021816385.1 Thermoplasmata archaeon | reverse complement strand
GCCTACAGGAACGATTACATTGGCAACATCAGGAAGTTCGTTGCATATTTCAACACCAACTGTTCCCTGACCTGCCATGATCCACCTGTCGTTGAATCCGTCAATGAAGCATCTTTTTTCCTCTTCACTAATTCTTTTTGCTTCCCTGAAGGCTTCTGCATAGTTTTCACCCTTCAGGATCACATTGGCCCCATAATTTCTGACTGCATTGATCTTTGCGCTTATGGTGTAGGTAGGCATCACGATCTTTGCGTCTATACCACTTATTTTTGCAGCGTACGCAACACCCTGTGCGTGATTCCCTGCACTGGAGGCGACCACTCCCGATCTTTTTTCCTGTTCAGTGAGTTTTGACATCTTCACAAGGGCCCCCCTGGTCTTGAATGAGCCTGTTTTCTGGAAATTCTCCAGTTTCAGGTAAATGGGTGCACCGAACTTGTCAGAAAATGTCTTGGAATATATCAATGTTGTTTTCTCAGTCTTTC
>JAKAYJ010000118.1:0-3988 GCA_021816385.1 Thermoplasmata archaeon | reverse complement strand
TTTCTCTGCTTCCACTATATCCTCAAAGGTTGGGATCTTATGATGCTCCTCCATTCTCACGGGCCCCCAAGTGCATCATCAAGAATTTTCATACCCTTGCTGTATATGGATTCTACATCCTCCAGGAACAGTTTCATCTTCAACCTCTCTTCATCCTTGAATTTTTCATTCTTTATGTATGAAATATTTATCTTAACATTCAGAAGTGAAGATTCTATAGCTGCTCTTGCTATTTTCATGGATGCGCCCGCATCGGTTATGGCATTGGAATTTCCCTCTCTTAAGAGCATAAATCCAATTCTCATGATCCTGTGGCACTGGGATGCGATCTTCCATGGTGTCACAATGGCTCCTTTCATAGAGCGTTCAATCTCGATTTTTCTTGCATCCTTCTCATCCTGTGTTCCTTTAGGCATTTTCATGGCATCCATCAGTTTGAGGAAGGCATCAGTATCTTCCTTCATCAGGCCTTCAAGTCTGTTTCTTATCTGCCCTGCTTCGGTGATTATATCCTTCATGATTCCGCTCTTGCTCTCATATCCCTTTTTGTTCAGTGTGAGTCCAGCCACCATGGATGTGAGAGATGCTGCTATTATACCTGCCATTGCACTGGCAGATCCTCCACCGGGGGCAGAGGAATCGGATGCCAGTTCATCAATAAACATGTTGTAGTCCATTAATTCCACACCTTCTTCTCAAAGACCTGTCCTGTGGAAAATCCATGCATTCTCAAGTAGAACTTCATTACATCTGCCATGGCTTCAATGGGTATGAGGCCAATGAGTTCAGATTCCATTACATCCACACCATGAGATGCTGCCTCCATTTTCACCAGTTCATATGCCCTGTATATGGGCGTCTTCCTGAAATTGGTCAGATTCATGGATATCTGAACACATTTCTTGTCATCCAGGAAGAATGCAAGTGCTTTTACAAAGGTAAATCCACCATCCTTTGCCCTAAGTGCTTTCGCTATCTTCTTCCCCGTCTCCATGTCATCAGTCCTGAGATTCACGTTGAAAGCTATGAGAAAATCACGGGCTCCTATTATGGAAGCACCTGCACTTCCAACCTTTGAGGGGCCAAAATCAGGTATGTATTTTTCAAGGGTGATGCTTTCCCTTATCTGCTCAAACTGGAATGTCTTGCTTCTGATATTCTCAAGGTTCTTCCTCCAATCAACCTTTGCTGCTTCACCATACAGGAATACAGGAATGCCAAGTTCCTTTCCCACTTTTTCGCCAAGTTTTACAGCAAGATCAATGCATTCCTTCAGTGTGACATCAGACACAGGTATGAATGGAATGACGTCAGAGGCCCCGAATCTTGGGTGTTCTCCTGAATGAGAATTCATGTCTATAAGTTCTGAAGCTCTTTTTATGCCAAGGAATGCCGCCTCGACAGCAACATCTGGTGAGCAGGTGAATGTGACAACACTCCTGTTATGGTTTGCATCCATTTCCATATCAAGAATCTTTACTCCATTCACAGATTTTATTGCATCAACTATTTTCTGGACCTTGTCCGCGTCTCTCCCTTCACTGAAGTTAGGAACACACTCCACAAGTTTCATGAAGGGCATATATGAATAACAATTAAAAGAATTGCAGTCTGTATATATGTTTAAAAAAAGTGTTTATGGAAATTTAATTCCCATATTGAAGTGCTGCTCTTGCTGCTGCAAGCCTTGCAATGGGGATCCTGAAGGGTGAGGCAGAGACATAGTCCAGTCCTATCCTGTGACAGAATTCAACAGTTTCTGGATCTCCACCCTGTTCTCCGCATATTCCAACCTCAAGATTCTTGTTTCCCTTCCTTCCTTTCTCCACAGCCATCTTCATCAATTCACCCACGCCTTCGAAATCTACGGTTCTGAATGGATCATGTGGAAGTATGCCACTATCAAGATACCTGCCCATGAACTTGCCCTCAGCGTCATCTCTGCTGTATCCAAAGGTCATCTGGGTGAGATCGTTTGTTCCGAATGAGAAGAAATCAGCGTGTTTTGCAATTTTGTCTGCAGTTATACACGCTCTTGGTATCTCTATCATCGTTCCGAATTTGTAATCGATCTCATGCTTTCCCATCACATTTTGGGCAACCTTTTCCAGGTTTTCCCTGAGCACTTCAAGTTCCCTTTCAGTGCCAACAAGTGGAATCATGATCTCAGGCAATATCTTCTTTCCTTCAGACTGGACGTTTATGGCAGCTTTTATTATGGCTGTTACCTGCATTTCGTATATCTCCGGAAATGAAATTCCAAGCCTGCATCCTCTGAATCCAAGCATTGGGTTGAACTCCTCAAGATTCTTTATGACTGATAATAGTTCAGTCTCCTGTGCTATCTCATGAAGTATCCTGTCCATATCCACTGGATCCTTTGAACTGAGAAGGCTGAATTTCAGCTTGTACAGTTTGTTGAGTGTACCCTCTTTGTCCGGAAGGAATTCATGAAGCGGTGGATCAAGCAGCCTTATGATGACTGGGTATCCCTCCATGGTCCTGAAAAATTCGGTAAAGTCATGTATCTGCATAGGAAGAAGCATGTCAAGGTGCCTCTTCCTATCATCCCTTGTCCTGCTCATGATCATAGCACGCATTATGCCAATCCTTTCATTCCCAAGGAACATCCTCTCAGTCCTTGCGAGTCCAATGCCCTCTCCGCCATTCTTCCTTGCGAGATCTGCCTCATCAGGGGTGTTTGCATTTGCCCTCACTCCAAGCGTCCTGAACTCATCTGCCCAGTTCAGGAGCTTATCTACATAATGATCAGCTCTTGGTTTTTCCACCTGCGTTTTTCCCAGTATGAATTCTCCGGAAGTTCCATCCACTGTTATGGTAGATCCCTCGTTCAGGGTCACATCACCAATGGTCAGGGTTCCTCCTGTTATGTCAACACTCATACTCTCAACACCAACCACTGCGGGTTTGCCCATGGCCCTTGCAACTACTGCTGCATGGGAAGTCATTCCTCCTTTCTGAGTCAGGAACCCCTCTGATGCAGACATTCCCCTGACATCATCCGCTGTGGTTTCAGGCCTGACCAGTATCACATTTCTACCCTCAGAGGCAAGCTGAATTGCCCTGTCCGATGAAAATACGATCTCTCCATACGCTGCTCCAGGCGATGCTGCCAACCCTGTTCCAAGGATCTTTTCGCTTCCATCCTTCTTCACCTGCGGGTGGAAAAGTGTGTCAAGCGTCTTTGGCGTGACCCTCATTATGGCCTCCTTTTTGTCTATGAGTTTCTCCTCAGCCATGTCCACTGCAATTTTCACCTCAGCCCTGGCACTTCTTTTTCCGTTTCTTGTCTGGAGCAGATAGAATTTTCCTTTTTCTATAGTAAATTCAATATCCTGCATATCTTTGTAATGTTTTTCCAGAAGGGATGAACATTTTTCAAATTCTTTCCAAGCATCAGGGAATTCATCCTTCATCATCCATATCTCAAGCGGTGTTCTGATTCCTGCAACAACATCCTCACCCTGTGCGTTCTTCAAATATTCTCCCATTATCTGGTTATCCCCTGTGTTCGGATTCCTTGTGAATGCCACACCTGTTGCTGAATCATTTCCCATGTTTCCAAAGACCATGCTCACAATATTCACGGCAGTTCCCAGTGTTTCTGGTATGTTGTTCAATTCCCTGTATGCAATGGCTCTCTCCGAATCCCACGAATCAAAAACCGCCTTTATAGCCATCCTCAATTGCTCATAAGGATCCTGGGGGAACTGGAATCCATGAATCCTGTAAACGCTGTCAAACTGTTCAATTACGGTATTCAGTTCCTTTTCCCCAAGTTCCATATCGCTTTTCTTTCCGGATTTCCTCTTGACGCTGCTTAATACTGCCTCGAAATCATCATGAGGAATCCCAAGAACAACGTTCCCGAACATCTGCTTCAGTCTTCTGTATGAATCCAAGGAGAATCTTATGTTTCCAGTTGCCTTAGCAAGCCCTTTCACTGTTTCATCATTGAAGATCGGAA
>JAKAYJ010000117.1 GCA_021816385.1 Thermoplasmata archaeon | reverse complement strand
AAGAGAAGGAGATTCTATCAAATTTTAATAAGCTTGTACTGGAAAAAGATCCGGATATCATCATAGGATACAACATTGATGGTTACGATCTACCTGTAATTGAATACAGGATGGAAAGATACGGCCTCACACTTGATATAGGAAGGGATGGAACAAAGGCAAGGAGGATCAATGGCCAGTTCTGGAGGGTTAAGGGAAGGATAATCAGCGATGTTTGGTGGAATGTGAAGAAGATCCTGAAACCAAAACATGAAACACTTAATTACGTCGCAATGGAACTCCTGAATGAAGGAAAGGATGACGTTGACAGGCTCAACATCATGGAAGAATATAAAAACAGGCCGAAGGAGGTGATTGATTACTGCATTAAGGATGCTGATCTGACACTGAGAATCATGGAAAAAATGCGGGTCGTGGATAGAAATATGTTCATGTCCACTGTAACGAAACTTCCACTGGAGGATACAACAAATGGGGGGACAAGTAATTATGTAGATTCACTGCTCATAAGGCTGGCAACACAGAGAAATATAGCAGTTCCAATGACTGCAAGTCAGGCGCTGAAGGACAGGGCCATAGAAGGCGGGCATGTGGAATCCATTGGTGCAGGATTATATGACATGGTAATAGTGCTTGACTTCAAGAGCATGTATCCGTCCATAATTATGAAATACAATATATGTTTCACAACACTCAGTGAAAATGGAACCATAATTTCGCCTACAGGCGCAAGGTTTCTGGATCCGTCTGTAAGGAAAGGGTTGATTCCAGAATTGCTGCAGACGTTGATGGACAGGAGAGATCAGGTCAAAAAGCTGATGAAGCAGGCTAAGGGCGATGAAAGGGATTACCTGGATGGTGTACAGAACGCAATAAAAATACTTATGAATACCTTTTATGGTGTACTCGCTTCATCATTCTACAGATTCACAAATCCTGAACTTGGAAGTTCCGTCACGTCCTTCGCAAGAAACACGATCATGGGTCTCATAGATAAGCTGAAGAAGAAGGACCTGAAAGTGATATACGGTGATACTGATAGCGTATTCATTGAATCAGGAAAAAAAGAACTCAGTGAAGCAATTAAGATGGGAAATGATCTGAGCAGGGAAATTTCTGATGATCTTCACATTCTTATAGAGTTTGAGAAGATCATGGACCCATTCTTCTCCCATGGAGCAAAGAAAAGATATGTGGGAAAGATAGTCTATCCAATGGATAGTGCTGGAGAAATGCTTGTGAGGGGATACGAGGTAAGGAGAACTGATTCCTTTGATATGCAGAGTGAACTGCTACAATCTGTATTCGATTCGCTGATGAACAAAGACGTATCAGGAGCAAGAGAAAATGCAGTTGACATTATAGAAAGGCTCATCCGTGGAGACAGTACCATCGATATTTCTAAACTTGTTATTTCTAGATCGGTAAAAGATTCTGCCTCCTATGCAAACGCTGATTCCATGGCAAACGTAAGGGCTGCAAGAAAGTTACAGGAAAGAGGTGAGAGATTCATTCCAGGAATGAAGGTCTCATGGATAGTCACGAATAGCAGGGTGACACCGCAGGAAGTAGAGCCATATATTGATGGAGAGAAATTTGAGGATGAACCGGACTGGCTTTATTACGCAAAAAGAGTTGAAGAAACCGTAAACCGGGTGTTTGAGAGTCTCGACGAGCCAATACATCTCGTTGAACAGGCATCTAGGTCAGGAAAAAAACCACAGGCAGTCCGTAACAGCAAGAACACTACACTTGATAGTTTCATGGAGGGATAGATTGTTTGACTTTGTTGTAGTTGGTGGAGGCCCCAGTGGGTCCTACTGTACGCAACATCTGGCAAAAAAAGGTTTCAGGGTCGCACAGCTCGAAGAGCACCAGTCCATAGGGAAACCAGTTGAATGCACCGGCCTCGTATCAAAAAGGGTAACGTCAATGGTAAAAACGGACTCGGTAGTGAACAGGGTTCATGGAGCAAACATATATTTTCCAGATGGTAACCACATTAGAATCGGAAAGGATGAGGAAACAATAGTACTGGAGAGGGATCGTTTTGATCAGGATGCTGCAGCCATGTCCATAGGGAATGGTGCCGAGCTGATGCTTAATTCAAGAGTTAAAGACATAAAGAGGGAAAATGGAAAGATGAGGATCACACTGAGGAGGGATGGAAACATCGAGGAACTAGAATCTCTCGCAGTTGTAGGAGCAGATGGGGCAAACAGTATAACAAGAAAGGTACTTTTTCCAGATCAGAGATTCAGGAGGGTAGTCTCTGCATACCAGATCGATGGAGCTGGCAGGATGGAAGATCAGGACAATGTGAACGTGTTTATTGGGGCACAATACAGCACCGGTTACTTTGCCTGGGGAACTCCCGCAGGAGATTTTTCTCGCATTGGAACGGCTGGTTTTGGCCTGACAAGGGAAAAATTCAATTATCTGTACAGGAGGTACCTCAACCCAAATAAGATATCCATAACAGGTGGTCCCATACCCATAAGCTTTCTCAAGAAGCCATATGGTAATGGTGCACTGTTAATAGGGGACGCAGCAGGTATAGTAAAGCCACTCAGCGGTGGGGGAATCTATACCGGCATGGTATCAGGTGAAAAGGCAGCAATTACAATGGAGAAGGCATATGAAAGCGAGGATTTTTCAGAAAGATCACTTTCCACATACAACAGGCTGTGGAAAAAGGAATTAGGTGCAGAACTGAAGAGGGATTACAGGATCCAGAAATTATATTCAAGAATCACTGATACTTCCTTTAACATAATAGGCAGGAAAATAACCACTGAAAGGATGACTCATCTTATCAATACGCTGGGCGATATTGATTACCCCTCAAGAGTTGTTCTTAGAATGCTGATCAAAAATCCGTCCATAGTTAGAAACGTCTTATTTCCAAGGAAAGAAAAGAATGCAGAACGAAACTAAATACTCATTCCTGATCATAATTGCAACACTTTCATGGGGTGTCACATTCCCACTGATCAAGATATCACTTGAATACATGTCACCTGTAATATTCCTGGCAATCAGGTTCCTGATTTCGACACTGGTGATGATCCCATTCATAAAGAACAGGAGGGACCTTACAGGGTTGAAGCAGGGTTTCATTGCCGGGTTCTATCTTTTTCTGGGATATTACTTCCAGACCATAGGATTGTATTTCACGACTCCGGCCATTTCGGGTTTTGTAACAGGCCTCTATATAGTACTTGTTCCAGTAATTGGCTACCTGATATACAGGCAGAGGATTTCTAAAAGTGATCTGTCGGCTGTAACTTTGGCGTTCGTGGGAATGCTGATCATCACAGTAGGAGAAGTAAGCAATTTTTCGCTCCAGCTTGGAGATCTTCTAACCTTCATCTGTGCCGTTGGATACGCAATGCAGATAATATATGTTTCACGGAATAATAAACTGGATATGGTAAAATTCACTTTTTTCCAGATGGCTGCAGTTTCACTGTATTCAACCATAGCAATTCCCACATTTAAGATATATTTCAACTTCTCATCTCCCATACTCCTCTTCACAATTGCATTCACAGCATTATTTGCAGGAGTTTTAGCATACTTCATAACAAACAAGGCTCTGGTTTACGTGAAACCTGAAAAGGCGAGTATAATAATGGTTTCAGAACCAGTTTTTGCTGCAATTTTCTCCGTCATACTCACCGGTATACCACTGTCCTATTACACCATTGGTGGGGGAGCTTTAATGGTAGTAGCAATGCTAATGACTATAGTACTTGTTTAAAATTCCAATACTGATATTTATATATTATATTGGTGAAAACTTAATAAGTATCGGAGAAACTTGGAATCAATTAAATAATCATTATTAATACAGAATAACGGCAACTTCACCTTATGCTTTTAATATTAAGAATCTTGATAGAAGGATATGGATCCTCAGTATGACCAGGTTCATCCGGGCCTTTGGACGTGGATCAACATTCATCTTCCTACCTTTAATTTTCATCATAGTTTATCATATAAGCTTTATAATTACTGGATTATTTCTCGGTTCAGCAACACTGCTCATGGCATTTGTGCAGTATTACTCAGGAATATTGACAGACAAGATCGGCAGAAGAACAATTCTTGTGTATTCCCAGATACCTGCAGTCGTATTCTATCTACTCATCTATTATACCGTTGCAAATCCATATTATTTTGTCCTTCTGCTCAGTTCATGGTATGGAACAATAATTATAAACTCAATACAGTATCCTGCGGTACAGGCCTCCGTTGCAGATATTACCTCCGTACGGGACAGGCTTTCAGGTTACACAATCATGAGGATAATGGCCAACCTGGGAATTGCCATAGGACCATTGCTCGGCGCATACCTGGCATATTTCGGGCTTCAATACATATTTCTTGTATCCAGCGCTGTTACAGTGGTGGAAATTTTCATGCTGTATTTCCTGATGAGAGAGACTTACGTTCCATCTGATCATGTTCAGGTAATGAAG
>JAKAYJ010000116.1 GCA_021816385.1 Thermoplasmata archaeon | reverse complement strand
GCCTCGGGGTACCCATTCTACTGCCATGAATAGTGCCTCACTCAATGGTCTGGAGAAGATTTGCCGTGTGTAGTTGATCCCTTCAACTTTTGTGAAGTAATGCTATCGGCCTCCTTTTATCTTTTCTTTCTATTTTTCAACATTATTCGTCCATTTGAGGATTGTAGAGTTACAGTTTGGTGAAACCAATATTCCCAATCAGTGAGACCTAATCAAAGATTGCATCGTTTCCCGTCGTATAGAGCCGAGTACCCCTTGCTCGAATTAGTGGAAGGTGGTAACAATTACGCTATTATCAATCCGCTTATAACGTGCGGTGTAGTAGGGATAGCTCGTTATTCAAGTACTCAGAATATATTCCCACTGCGATCACCAACAAGAATCAGGAATAGGTCCTCCAGGGACTGTTTGTCTGGAATGCAGGAGATCATCAATGACCCATTTTTAAGGGCTATCGTAGCTACAGTTTCCCTTATATCCCTGTCTGCGGATAATTTTAATTTTGCACCATCTCCCTCCTTCTCTACTATATTCACTTCCTTAATCCCTTCAATATTTTCTATCTCCGCAAGAAGTGTTTGTGTGATCTTGCTGAATTCTGCAGCATATCTGTAGTCACCGTTAGACTCCCTTATAATTTCATTCAAAGAACCTTCCTTTATAGTCATTCCTCTGTGAATAATAGTAATATTCTGGCATATGTTCTGAACTTCCCCAAGAAGATGAGAGGACAATACGACTGTTTTTCCATCTTTCCTCAGCTCTAAAAGAAGATTCCTTACTGTTGATGCTGCGGAGGGATCCAAACCTGATGTAGGCTCATCAAGTATGATTAAGTTTGGGTCGCCTATCAGAGAAACTGCAATACCGATTCTAGCAAGCATTCCTCTGCTGTATTTTCCAATTTTCTTGTTTCTGTTGTCATAGAGGTCAACCATTTTAAGTAAATTTTGTGCTTCTTTCTTGCTCTCTGATTTAGTGAAACCTCTTATGTAGCCATATACTGATATCAGCTCCTCCCCTGTGAGATAAGGCGGATAAAATGGGAGGTCTGGGGAGAATCCAATATTTGCCCTATCATTCACATTTGAAGGATCGTATTCCCTGCCTTCATATTCAATCTTCCCATCATCTCTTTTGAGCAGGCCCATAATTATTTTCATGGTAGTTGTCTTGCCGGATCCATTCAGTCCAAGAAATCCGTGAAGGGTCTCCCTTGAAATATGCATATCTATATCAGTTATGCCTGAATTCTGGTCATAACTCCTTTTCAAACCTACAATTTTCATAAGTTCAGCCATTTTTTCACCCCTTAACTTCGAGTCTTGAAAAGGACACGTACCCGATTATTGTGAATGTCATTACTGAAGCTATGGCCCCTGCAATGCTGTACAGCAATAGTTGCGAAGGATATAACCAGACGCCTCCTGTCATGCTTTGACCTAGATTATAGTTCAGGAATATTTTTGTACTGGGTTCTAAAGAATAATGTTGCAGTGAAAAAAGTAAATTGTTAACACCCTCCAATGGTATAAATGTCATCCATAGGTGGAAACCATATTTCAGCATCAGAAATACGCTGCCTATCAAAATGAAGAAATATATTCCAGTCAGCATGAGCATCATGAATCCCGACTGCTTGACTAATGACCCGAGCATGAATGTAAACGATACGAATACCATTACTTCCAGGAGAAGGGAAAATGACATTGGTATAATCCATAGAAGATGTTCCTGGCTCCCTTCAATTATACTTGAGAAAATGACTGAAAGAAGAACCAATAGAATGGATAATGTACACATAACCAGCAATTTCTCCGTAATCTTTCCAAAATAGATTTCACTTCTCCCGATAGGCTGGGATAGCAATGGAAGTATAGTTCCCTTGTCTATTTCCCAAGCTATTGAGTCGACTGAAATAACTCCGCCAAGAACCATCGGAAATATTCCCGAAATGAATCCGTTAGTGAGTAATAGTACTATGTTGCTCCAAAGATACCCTGAATTGCCATAGACTCCCTCATTATGGAAGGACTTGAAGTATGCAACCGCAAGCACAATCACAATAAAAGTGAATGTGACAACAAATAGAACCTTCTTTTTTCTGAGGTCCCATCTCAGTTCATAATCAACTATACTCCACATCCTACGAAAGGAAAAACTATTCTTCTCAGCAGTTGGAAATTCGCCTTGCATATTGTGTCATAACGATGGGATATTAAAGTTGAAAATACTGTTCGTTTTACGAACTCACGAAATATTTAAGCTTTCAAGATATTTCATTGCCTTATGAATTGTCCACATTTCTTTCAATTATGCGGATGAGGTGATTCTTCACGGGTATAGCTGATGAATATGTATCAAAATATGCCGAGTTGGAAAAGTCAATGGAGGATGCAAAGGATGTTGCAGTGAGATTTTTCATGTTCAGCGCCAGAAGGGGCATTGGCGTATTTTATGGTTCCTTTTCCGTTTTTGTGATGGTCTCATTCTTTATTAGCGTATTATCAAATTCTTTGCTATTGCTGCTTGTTTTCTGGGTTCTGGGAGGATTTGGAGTGTGGTATGTTTCCAGAGTTTATGGCTTTAGGTCGTTTGGTAGAATGAGATACACGATGATATTGCTAGAAAACATAGGAAAAAAGGAAAATGTGAGAAGTTTCAATCCAGGCCAAGGTGTTATTTTATTTATGATATCATTCTGGCCCTGGATATTATTCATAGCTTTAATCTTGCTAGGTTATCCTAAACTGGCAGTACTATTCCCACTTATATGGGTGTTTCAGCTGGCACTCCTATGGTTGATGAATTTCAGGAAAGAGGGAGAGATAGAAATAGGATTTAAACTTGAAGACTGGACTTTCCTTCTGAGTTTGGCAATAGCCGCAATACTTGTTATCGTACCAGGAATGGGTCTTATGGGGTTCGTTTATGCTGTTCCCGTCTTTATATTTTCAAGCGTAAGATCCCTCTTTAAAGCACCTGAGGAGCTCCTACTTGAGCATGAAGCCAGATGAGAACGGTAATTCAGGAAATGAATCTTCCGTTCTTATAAAAGAACTATCAATGCTCGGTCCTCTCTCAAACTCAACCAGGGTAGGAATACTTGTTGTACTCCTTGCCTTAAAGAAGGCCACATTTACAGACATTTTAGCTGCAGTCAAAACATCTAAGAGCTCACTCAGTACCAGTCTATCTATCCTTGAACGAAGCGGTTACGTAAAGATTGAGCATGGATTCTTTCAGCGTGGAGGGCCAAGAACAATAATTGTAATAACCACAGAAGGAGAAAAAGCTATAACAGATTATCTGAACATAATGGACAGATTAACAAAGAGTATTAGGCAAGAAATTTTAAGTCATTCTGAGACACGCGTGTAGGATCTCAGGTCAACCCTTCTTTTATCACATGATGAAGGCATAGTTTATGAATGTATACATTGGAACTGGACGAAAGGTGCCTATACTTCTCTTTCCGCATACACGCATTAACATTGCTATGCAATCTGACGGTAAAGCGGGGGCAGGTAATGACACTCATAAGTGAGAATGAAGCCATTCAGTTCCCAATAAGCCATGCAGCAGTCTCCATTGACCGGAGTGTCCGGATTCAGTCATCATCAGGCCTTGAGAGTTTGCCTTCCGTGAGCACTGTATTCTCGTATCTCTTTTCCTTCCTCTCATTGAGCATGGTAAATGTCATCCTTATCAGCTTCCTCATAGTCGATACATGAGCGTACTTCCCTGATCCCTTCCTGTCTTTCACTGAATTGTAGTATTCCTTCAGAGGCTTGTTTCTCAGTGTTACCGTGTCTACCGCTATTGACAAAGCCCATCTTGCTGTTGCCGCCCCCGCCTTTGACATGTGGCCTCTTTTCTTTAATGTTGATGAATCCCTGGTCTCTTTAATTACGAGGAAGAAGGATCCAAAGGTTGTTTGCTTCAGGGAAACTTTCAATTGATAAAGGCAGGATTCTTTGAGTCATTCAGTATAAACTCTGATGACAGAAACCCTGTGTTCCTGAGCCCGCTAATTTTAATCCACTTTTTCAATCGTCATTCCCTGGGAGTTTTGAAACCACGTTTCGAGTGCCCTGTTCTCTCCCCTGAAAATTTTGTCTCCTATGAGTCTTTTTTTGGCAATTGGTGCAGTGAAAAGGTACACAGTCCTCCTTTCCGTTTTTATGATCATTGGAGGAAGGGCTCCTCTGGAGTCCCTGAACCTTTTGAATGTTCCATCATATCCCACCTCCATGCCTTTTATTATTTCCCTGTTCATCGTAAAAACAAAATTCTTTTGGTTGTCATAGAACCTGAGGTCCTCACCTGATGCAAGTACATACCCCTCATGCTTGTGAAGAGGTTTCCCCAAAGGTTGGGAAGCGTGTGCGACAAGCCATCTCTCCCTGGAACTAACCTGCTCAAACTCATCAGAAAAGATCCAAAGTGCTCTGAAGAACATACCGGATGACCTTATGATGTTCTCTATGTACTTGCTC
>JAKAYJ010000005.1 GCA_021816385.1 Thermoplasmata archaeon | reverse complement strand
TGTAACTTTGCTGCTGAAACCAATGAATTTGTATTCAGGAGCAGATGTGTTGAATTTAACCCATATGATCCTTGAGATGTGATTCATTGATCTCGACCATATGTGAAATATAAAACTGAAATTTCCCGTATGATTCAAATAGACCGAGCCGTTGAATATCCTCATGTTTCCATTCATGAGGTAATCTATTCTCCCATTGGACCTGAATGCTTTTGATAAGTTGAGGACAGACGTGTTGGTGTAATAATAAGATGGTGCTATGAAATACGGGATGGAATTATTCACCTCTATGTCCAACTTCGATGAATAATTATGCCTATTGACTGAGCTGTAATTGAGGTAGAATATAAAGGAGCCATTATCCCTGAATATATATTTTATTTCTGAAGAATTCAGCCATAAATTTTCCTCACCTACCTTCTCTGTGAAGTCCTTCACAGAATTGTGATATACTCTTACGTTCCACATTCCTTTGATGCTGGCAGCATAATGAAAGTTAAATGAATCGTTTTCGGAATTACCGTAGAATGAGTAAAAGCTTTTGACTGTGCTATTGTCCGTCACAGTCAGGTTTTCTGACATTACAGTGAAATTAACAGTTCCTTCAAACACCTTGTTTCCTGCACTAAATAGATCATACGTGGATATACTGTAAACTCCGTTTGCTAGATTCAGGTAGAATGATGTTATATCTGATGAATAGTTAAGTGTCTTACTGAAAGATTCATTCCTCACAACGAATAGGATTCGGGATACATTAACAGGATTTCCATGGAGTGTTATGTATAATTTGTTACTGTTGAATATCTGATTTTCAGATATATCAGGGAAAACACCTGAACCATTCTCGTCATAATACCTTAATTTGAATTTGATAAACCTGGTTACATTATACGTGTCTCTGAAAAATACCTCAAATTGAAGATATTTATAACCATAATGAAGTGGAATTAAGAATGATATTGTTGAATTAACAGTGTTTATGGTGTTATTGACTCCATCCACAACTATGTGGGTGATACCTGCTGAATCTGAATATTTAGACCATAACACTTCCCCAGAAAATATCCCGTTTTTGATGCTCCGGGAAAATGTCAAATTTGGAAATGAACTATCCACTGTTACTGTGCCTGTATGGACTATATAGTAAAGGGATGCCGTTAATATCTGCAGTGAATAACTGTATATTCCAGAATTCAGTGAAGAAAGATTCAGATTATATGATGACCTGTTCATCCCTTCATTGCTGATTCCATCTATTAAAAGTTTGGATGTGAAGGATGATGTTCCAGTTATGGTAAAATTGAAATATCCAAGTGGGGAAAACAACTGATCTTCTGGAACCTTGATTTTTACATCTGAGGAACTTGAATTATCAATGAGATACAAACAGTATGAATTCCCCGACATGCTTATGAATGAACCACTGAATATAAATGATAAATTTCCGGTGTATTGAAAAAAGGTTTGGCTTTGCGTGGAAATATTAAGCATGTCAAGTGCCTCTCCAGTATAGGTAAGTCCAGCTTCATCCCTGTCCATGAAGTTTATGGTTCTTCCTGAAATTACTTCCAGTTCCGGGTAGTAATAACTCACTGCATTAGTGCTGAAACTGATCCCACATATTAGCTGCCCATCCTCCTGGCTGAAATTGGTAATTGACTGAAAATTGCCAAAATGGGAAACCTTCCCATTAGCTTGATCAAGGATAGATAGGGTGGTTTTATTCCTGTAGTACACATATGTTGTACCTCTGTACTGGGAGATACCCTCTATGGCTGAGCCACAACTTTCACGGTTACTGTATCTGAACTCAACATGATCACTGACTGCTTCCATTACCTCTGTCTGATTATAAAAGGATAGGACATTGTTTATTATTACGATTCCAAACTTCCCTGACGGAGTCTCTGGAACTTTTTTAAGATTCATGAATAGATTTGAATTGTTAAGTTCTTCCACACAATACGCTGAATCAGTTTCATTTCTTATGAGCCAGTATGTATCTCCTCTGTCAGAAACAGCAGTGATTATATTATTCTCACTGGAACTGTAAATCACACCTGTCATGTTTGAATTTGGGTTGTATTCCACTATTGAACTGTTTCCATTGACTACGAAGTATATACCCGCTTCTTCATCGGATATGAAATCTTTACTTTTCCCCTTTAGGCTAAAGAGACCTTGATGTTTCAACTCAATCGTATGCGGGTTAATTATGGAGGGATAGATAGTAAGCTTATTGTCCTGAAACGCTGGCTCTTCGAAAAACAGGTTGTAGTAATATCCCTGAATTGTTAAATTGATATCTTTTGACACTGTTTGACTGGAAGTGGGTTGAAATGAATCCGAGTAATATAGAGTGTTCATACTGTGTACCATTAATATTACATCTTGCCCGGTGAAAGTGAAGGAAAGCGTATAAAAGGTGTTCTGACTCAGTTTCATTAATTTATCCACATTTTTACCCTGTTTAACTGCAATATACGAATTGTACTTCAACCCGAAGCAACCTGAGATGGACTGGCCCCCGAAGGACACCATGAAGTAAGATTCCGTCATGGAATAACTTTCATTTTCATTCCAAGATAAATTAAGTGACATATTATCGGAATCAGATGAAAAATAGATTCCACTGGCGTTGTAATAGTTGCTAGCTTTGATGTAAAAAGGATATTTGTTGTAAGAGGCATTGAAGTTGGAATGAAAGAATTCTGTGTCATTGCCGATAAGACCGATCTTTACAGAGCTATTTGAATAAGACCCCATTTCCTTTAGGGCATAATTTCCGTATGATGGTATAACTTCAGGTCTGCCTGATCCTGATGTAGGGATGGTTGCTGTAATTGCAATAAGTATAATAAGTGTAATAAGTGCAATTTTTTTCACATTCGGGTAAAAACTTCATTCATTTAATTGGTAGTATACCTGCATAAATTTCATTGATGGTAAATATTTCCAACTGAAAAAGATAACCGAGAAAATAAGACTTATAATAATTAAGAATCCAATTTAATGTGCGGCTATGCATCCTTTACTTTTACGAGCTTTTTAACATCCTTTTTTCCTGACAGCTCGTATATGGATGACCATAAAAGTCCGGCAAAACCACATATAATACCACCCAGCAGAGGGTAGAGAATTAAAACCAGAATCGAGGGGATGGATGTAACTGAACCTACGACCGTCGATATCCTGACTGAACTTGAAAATGGATACTGTAGATAGACGGACATGAATGATAGAGTGCCTATCAGGAAACCATATATGATCGCCCACTTCTTTTTGATGACTGCAAGTGGAATCGCTGAAATTATTACATAAATTGCATCCTTCAGGAAAAAAGCTACAAGGAGTGACAGGATGGCGGAGACTGCCACGGCCAGTATGGAGAATTTAAGGTTCATAAGTTATCCTCACCTCCACAGGTAAGCCCTGCATTGGATAATATTCATGATCCAGCCATTTAGGAAGCTGGTTATCGAACCAGTGGCTCAGGATATTCTCACTGGGACCTCCTGGAAACACGCCGTAAAAAGTTCCAGATCCTGGTCTTGCGATAGTTCTGAGTGATGAACCTATGGAAACGCATGGAAGGGGATATTCAAGCAGTCTTGGTATGCTACCCACGCTAACGGTATGCCTCCCACCCCATATTGGCATCGGTCCTATGCCAAGAGAGCTTATTCCTGTCAGGCTTGCGATCTCAAGTTTGTGTATGTTACCCCAGTCCCAGTTCTTCTCAGGACCGAGTTTTGCATCCATGAAGGCAACTGCGATCACAAAGGCTTTCTGCATGGTCAGGGTGAAGTTCCCGTTGAACCATGTTGATGATGGATCGTTTCTTGCCATGAATATTGCGGTGTTTATGTATACGCATGGTGTGTAATTGTAGATACCCTTTTCCTTCAGTACCCTGTCATATGTAATGTTATAGAAGGCAGCAGTCACATACTGGTATACTGTAGGATTCTTCATTGGCTCATAGAAAGAATAATTCCAGCTGGAAAGAAGGTTGTAAGCTTCTTCTTCTGTACTGTTCATTGATTTCATTCCAGAAATGGCCTTCAAGATAATTGGATTGAACTGTGACGCCCAGTAATCGGTAACATTAGATTGAAGTGCCATCATATTGGAAATGGTCATTTTAGTGTGATTCTGAAGATAGTGATCTATTGTTTCGGCCCTTCCTCCTGTAGACCAGTATGAACCAACGAACGGGAATGGATAGTTCTTGCCCACAGTTGGCTGGTTCGGAGCGAACATGTATCCCCTTTCTGGATTGACTTCCTGTGGTAGGTAGTTGAATGGTACATAACCCGTTTCTCTGTACTGAGGGTCTGACCCGTTAAGAAGTGATACTGAACCAACAACTTTCAGTGTTTTGCCGTCTGGTAACGTTTCTTTTATTAGGGGATATCCTCCAGCGGTGATGTACCCTGCATGATGCAATGAAACGAGTGCAAAATTCTGGGGTGGTGCAGGTCCCCAGTATTTCAATGCATTCATCATCTGGGAGTAGTTTGATGCCTGGTCCAGTAAAATCTCTGCAATCAGGTCAGTACTTGGTGAGCTGGCATCCCAGTTCATACTTATTCCTATGTTGCCGATCCTTCCTATTAGCGGACCATTATTTGTAATATATATTTTATAATCAATTCCTGCCTGCGTGTAGCTGCAAGTTTCCATAGGGATGTATGTACCATTGTAAAGATAGGTATCTCCTTTCAGGAATTCTACATAATCATTGGCAGAGTTTCCCTCAGGTGTTGTTAATCCAAAGGAAGTATTTCCTGTGTGACCTATTAGTATACCTGGCAATCCTGCAAGTCCCCAGCCAGTTGTATTAAATGCAGGATCCTTCAGCTGAAATTCTATCCAGAGTGAGGGGGCAAGAAGTGGAAGATGTGGATCGTTGGCCATCATGGGATCGCCATCGGAGGACTGCGTGGAGGTGATCACCCAGCTGTTGCTTCCTATTGGTGAACCTGTAAGATGTGATCCCGGCAGGTTATACGGGTCAGATATATTGTCACATGAATCTCTGATTAGTGCAGAAAGATTGCTCAGAAGAGTTGATGATATTCCCGTTGCCCATTCCTGGAAGAAATCCTGTTTCCAAAGATAAGATGGGCTGATTCCCTGATCAGTGAGGTTGAAATTATTTACGGTTCCACTTCCAGGAATCATCGTTATGTTTTCCGTATAGTATGGATAATATGGCCATATTTCACTGTAGTTTGAAAATCCTAGTGAATTTACAAAAAGATCTGATTGCAGAACATTTGTTGATCCTGTTGCAAGGGACCATGACATATATTCCTGCCATACAAGGCTGTCGAATACAGTCCACTTGAATGGCTTGATCCCGAGAAGATGGAAACCCAGTTGGGTTGAGACGGATTTTGTATTGTTTATATATGCATCAACACCCTCAGAATACCACTTGATGTAATTGAAATAGCTGGAGTAATTTGCTTCAAGATCTCTCTCTAGAGTGTATGCATCCCTGGTTAGACCTATGAGCCTCATGGTATAATCAGACTGTAATCCGGATGCTCCAACGAAGTTGCTGAGATTTCCTGCTGCTACTGTTGCCTGCAATTCCATCTGGAATAATCTCTGACATGCGGAATAATATCCCTGCGCGTAGAAGAGATCATGGTTGTTTTTAGCAGTTATATGTGCAATTCCTGAGCTATCAATGGTAATGTTGACATCATTTTCAAGTCCAGGAACAATGAAATTACCTGATGTGAAGTTAGTTCCATTTGCACTCCTGAATACTCCAGTGGATGGATTGAGAATATTCAGGGAATTGGAAACGTATGACATCGACCCAACAACAATGAATGATACTACAATGATTATGGCAAGTAATTTTTTACCCATATCCATGGAGATCAGTCGTGCATATTTTTAATTTCCGTTTGTTGAAATTTAATTTCTTCGTTTTACAAGGAATTGAGACAACCTTAGAAAAACGCAATCACATAGAATAGTGCAACACCCATCAAAATATAGAGACCGCCGACGCCGACAAAAATCACGGTCATTATTAGCTGTTCTCTGTTGATCTGGACTACGTCCTTTTCTCTCAATGAAGCTTTTGACTGAAACATATTGTTAACATATCTATTCGCACCAAAATCGTAAAATGCACCGAAAAAAATGATTACAAAGCCAACCATTACAAGTATAAGGGGAAAAACGTTTGCTATGGAAAGAGCACCTGCAAGCAGGAGTACAATCCCGGATATGAATAAAATGAAAAGAAGAACCATCGGAGGAACTGTTAGTTTGAATCTTGTTTGTATCTTTTCCTTCCTTCTGAGTTCTTCGTCTGGTGCAGAATTTTCCATTTACTACTCCGTCATGTATTCTCCTTCTTCACCACTCTCCACTTTTTCCATTGATTCCTCCCTTGTCAGTTCATCCTGTGCAAAGTGACAGCTATAATATCTGTATCCTGTCTGCTGCAGTGGTGGATCCTCTGACTTGCAAATATCCTTATGGTAAACGCACCTCCCATAGAATCTACATCCCTTTGGTGGATTGATTGCGCTCCCAATTTCTCCTACTATGTCCAGTCCCTTATTGACCCATTCAGGGTTAAGGCTTGGTACAGCTGAAATTAATGCTTTCGTATATGGATGGAGTGGGTTCCTGATCGTTTCTTCTGATTTACCAAATTCCACAATCTGGCCCAGATACATCACAACTATGAAATCAGAAACATATCTAGCTGAGGCTATATCATGTGAAATATAAAGCACAGATATGTCCCTCTTGTCCTTCAGATCTAGAAGAAGATTCATTATATTTGCCCTGATGGAAACATCAAGCATTGAAATAGGCTCATCTGCTACCAGGAAAGACGGGTTAAGAGTTATTGAACGTGCGATGGAAACCCTCTGCCTTTCTCCGCCGGAAAGTTCATGCGGGTATCTCTCAATGTAATGTTCTGGAGGTCTAAGATTTGCAATATCAAGAGCACCCAGTACTTCCTTTTCGATGTCGAACTCTTCGGTTGAACTATTATTGGCACTTCCCTGAACTCTTCTTCCCATTATCTCCTTTCTTTGTATCAGAAGCGGCTCTGCCACAATATCGAAAATTGACATTTTAGGGTTTATTGAGTCGTATGGGTCCTGGAAGATCAGTTGGCTTTCCTTCCTGTAAATGCTATATCTCTGGCTCTTCTTGCTTATTAGTGCTATATCATTTCGTCTTTCCCTTTCTCTTTCTAATTCTTCCTGAGCTTGCTTGTCCTGAGGATCCACATTGAGTGGTATTTCTTCGTTCTCAAGCTGTTTTCCGCTCGAAACCTGATCGAACTTGAATATAAGTTTACCACTGGTTGGTTCAATTGCATTTACAAGGAGTTTGCCTAGTGTTGTTTTTCCTGATCCACTTTCACCAACTACTCCTATTATTACTTTCTTCCGTATGAGTAGATTTACCATATCTACAGCATGTACAACCGGCTTGTTGGCACCGCCAAAGAGATTAGTCGTAAGATTTGAATGCACTGAGAAATATTTGCTCAGGTCCTTTGCTTCTAAAAGTACTGGCTGAGTACCGGCAGCTGGGTCAGGCAACAGTTCATCACTATACCTCTGCACACTGAGATACTTTTTCTCGTCTATCTCGTCAAAATGACATAGAGATCTATGATCTGGGCTCAAACTCCTGAGAGGTGGTTTCTCCTTATGACAGATGTCATCTGCCATGAAACATCTACTGGCAAAATAGCATCCTTTTGGTGGATCTATTAAGTCTGGAACTGATCCGGGAATACCATGAATTCTCTGTTTCGTTGCATCGATAGAGGGATAACTGTGCATAAGTGCGTATGTGTAGGGATTTCTGGGATTTACGAAGATGTCCTTGGGTTCTCCATACTCCATGACCCTCCCCGCGTACATGACGGCAACATAATTGGCCAGCTGTGAAACAACACCAACATCGTGAGATATAACTATCATAGATTTGATAATTTTACTGTCCTTCAGTCCTTTTAATTCTTTTATTATCTTTGCCTGTGTTATAACATCCAAGCCAGTTGTTGGTTCATCTGCGATAACCACCTTAGGATTAAGAGCAAGTGCCATTGCGATGATTCCTCTCTGCTTCATTCCACCACTTAATTCGTGGGGATATGCATCTAGGAACTTTGTGTTGAATCCTGCTTTCCTGCAACTGCTCTCCATCCTGTTATTCTCAAGAAGTCTCTTCTTATCCTTTGCAGACATAGTCCTGAGATCGTTTCTCAGCTTTTCTACCATCTCTTCGTAAATTTTATCTTCAATGATCTTAAATTCGGCACTTTCCTTGTTTTTTATCTCTTCCAGAGCCAACTCATTGGCTCTTGCCCTCAAGTTTCCTTCATCTATGAAATCCGCGTCGGTTAGGTTAGAAATGTCAGAAAATGTGTTGTGTATTTCAAATACTTCTTTGATCTGGTTCCTTATGGTATGAACTGGGTTAAAAGCGTTCATAGCACCCTGAAATATCATAGAAATTTCTTTCCACCTGATTTCTGCCAGACGCTGATCCAGCATTCTTCTAGCTTTTATCCTCATCTTTTTATCTGACACGGTGTCGTTAGAATTTATTATATCCTTGTCTATATATACAACTGACCCTGTTATTTCAGCATTATCTGGAAGTAGCCCAAGCAAAGATAGTGCCGTGGTAGATTTTCCTGAACCGCTTTCTCCTATGATCCCAAGTATTTCTCCTTCATTCAGATCAAGGTTGATCCCGTCCAGAGCCTGTACTCTTCCTTCGAATGTCCTGAAATGAACTGATAGATCATCTATCTTTATCAGTGTCTTTGAATTGGTGATTTCCTCTTCTAACATTTTACCTCCTCCTGAGTCTCGGGTTTACAACTTCGTCCATTCCTCTTGATACAAATATCAGTGAGAATATGAACATGGTTAGGGCTATAGCAGGTGGCAAAATCCATTGAGGCTGTGTTACAACTACGAAGTAATCTGTGTAAGCAGCGTTGAGCATTCCTCCCCAGGTTGCGGTTGTTAATGGAGCAAGACCAAGGAACTCAAGACCAGATACTGCACCTATTCCGCCTCCAATGGAAAGTGCAAGAAGGTAAAGCAGCAGCGGTCCTATATTTGGCATTATGTGACGCCTCATGATAGAACCACTTTTGGAACCAAACAATTTTGAGGCTTCTACAAATGAACGCGCCGACACTCCTCTAACAACTCCTATCAGGGTAAAGGCGGCGAAAGGCCATCCAGTTAAACTTACTATAAGTATCAATGTTATGAAATCGGCACCGTTAATGACAGACGATAGTGCAATCAGAAGAGCCAGACTAGGTACAAGGAACAGGGCAAGGGACAATGTCTCAACAGCCTCTCCTCCAAAGCCTCCCTTGTAACCAACATACATCGCAACTGCCAGAGAGATTATTATGGTGAAAAAACCTATTGAAATTCCAAAGATCCAGTCGTTCCCAAAGCTTTCCATGAACCTTGCCCATACATCATTTCCATATTGGGTTGTACCAAGCAAAAAACTTGTACCTGAAGGTGTTTTAATCATGGGTCCTGTGGGAGTTACCTCTTTCGCAGTTGCACTGTACACGTAGATGTAATTGTTGCTCCCTGTAATTGCAATTGCATCTACTCCCGTTGTTGAATCTTTGAATAAGAGTACATTTGATGTGTTCTTAGGTATTGGGGAAAGATCTGCAGTCCACGAATATGGAAATCTGGAGCCTGATGTCAAGCTGAATGAGAGTATTGAGCCTTTGTTTGAAACCAGGATAAGTGAATTTGCTACGCTATCGTAGGTTGCTGTTGCTGTGAATGAGCCTGTATCAATAGGAAATGCTGCTGACTTTATTCTGACTGCACCTGTTCCGTTGAATGTCAGAACAGTGGAATTAGATCTTGATGTTGCAATAATATCACTTGGAAGACCAGAGTGCCCAGGAGTTACAGATAAGCCGATTAGTGTGGTTTTCAAGCTTACAACTGTTTGATTGAATCCTGTGTCCAGGTTGATCCTTTCCACTTTTCCCCCACTCAGGTAGTATGCTGAATTGTTTGTTGAGTAACTCGTCTGATAAAATTTTGGTATTACTGGACCTACCCTAGAATTAAAGGTGGAACCGATATACTTTGACCAGACAAGATTTCCTTTGTTTGCTGAATAGGCATTAACAGATGTGTTGTTCCAAACCAAAATCAGTGCATTGGAATCGAACAAGGACGGGGTAAATGATGAGCCGTAATAGGATATATCCTTCACACTCTTCATGTTCAATTTCTCAACACTTATTAATTCTGACGGGGAAATCTGATACCTATACAGATAATTTCCTGTCAGGTTGTGCGAGACAAGGTAAATCTGTCCACTTGGTGATTGACTTAAATTCTCGTAATAGAATGATGGTATACTTGTTGATACGGTGCCTGTAAATGGAGCTGAGTTTGAAGTTATGTTCCCTTGAAGTGTTCCATTGTAATCAAAAGATGTTACAGAACTGTACGTTGGGCTTGTATAACCATCGAACACGTAGGAAATTGTTCCAATGTTTACATATCCACTTGTTCCGTTTTGTATTGGTAAGGCCACAAACCTCTCGAACTGAGCCTGACCGACTGTCAACTCAGCGCAATTAATGAGTGAAAACATTGTAGGCTGGTACATTACTTCATTTTTACTTATGTGTGAATTATAAACCTCCTCTAACTGCCCAAGCTTTAAAGCTGAATTTGCACCGAGACCATATGCATATATCTTACCGTTGCTCGTTCCTACATAAATCGCAGATGTCCCCTCGTTTTGTAATACACTTGACATTGGAGAGTATATCTTCGAAACTGAGTTGTTACCAGCTATATTTCTGAGGTTTGTCTGTGTTATCTCACAGGCTACGTGGGTATCAACCTCAGGAGCTATGTAGGTATAATTAGGATTAGCCACAACGAAAGGAGTAACAAGAGTAATTACTGCAAATGCAAGCAGTATGAAGAACCCTACCTTTCCATAAGAGCTGTGATAGAATACTTTAAATTGTCTGTAGAGTCTCCTCCAGTATACTGAAGGCACTTTCCTCGATTTTTTCCCATTGCTGTTTTCCATGTTATTTCACCACAACTGAATTATCATACTTTAATCCTTGGGTCTAACCACGCATGTATGTAGTCAATCAATGAATATGCAACTATTGTCAGAAGAGATATTATAAATGTTGAAGCTTCGCTAAGAGGATAGTCCTCATTTAACACTGAATGATACAGAAGAGGTCCCATTCCAGGCCAGTTAAATATGATTGCAACAATCAGCGAACCACTTATTAAAAATGAGAGTTGCAATGCCAATCTGGTTGTTACTGGAATAACAGCGATCCTTGCCGCGTGTTTTCTAAGTATTGACTTCTCCGGCACTCCCTTTGCCCTTGCAGTTGTTATGTGGTCTTCACCTAGAGTTGAAACCATCGCTGCCCTCATGGTGATCATGTGCCCCATAGATTCTATTATTAGCAAGGTGCTGAAAGGCAATGCTATATGGTACAATAATGTAGGAAAAGTGCTTAATGAGGGTTGTGTTATGTACGTAATTGGAACGCTGGCTTTCAAGGGCAATACACTTGAATATACGGCCAGATAGAGGAATAGAATGACGCCTAGGATGAAATAAGGTATGGAATTTAGAATTAGACTGGTCGTTAGTATTACCCCTTCCTTCTTTCCTCCCCTCCACTTTGAAACAACTATTCCAAGGGGAATTCCTATTGCGAAGGAGAGCAGAGCGGACGATACTATGAGTACTAAAGTGTACGGAAGTGCATTGGCAATTTCATTATACACATACTGACCGGGAGAGTTGAAATCCCTTCCCCAATGGAATGTGAACATCTGGTAGAGATATGTCTCAAAGTCTACGAGTGAGAATTTTCCATCCTGCAAACCTAATGTGCTCAGTATGGCCTCCTTTTGCTTCGCACTCAGCGGTGTTCCTGTCTTGTTGGCCGATTTCAATAATAATAATCCGGGGTTGCCTGGCATCAGCCTGAATACAACAAAGATTATCAGAGTCATTATGACTACCAATGCGAATGCTTGAATAATCTTCCTAGTTAATAGATAAATATTCATTTATTTCCCTCATATTGAAATTGTATAAAAAAATGTTTTAAAAACTTTGTTAAAAAAAAATTAGGATTTTACCTTTGGTTTTCTCATTATTGCAAAGGCTACTCCAGCTATGACAACAACAGCCACAACTACTCCAACTGCTATGTAATCCAATGTGGGAGTTGATGTTGACACTGGTTTGTTTGGCATTAGTGTCAGTTCAACTGTCGCGTTTCCTGATCCAACTGTAGTTGAGTGAGGAATTTCTGCGATACCAGTGATATTCACATCCTCCGATCCAATGTGGACTACAGCCCCAGTGCTGTTAGTAGTTTCAAGCAAATTGTTCAAATCCTTCACTTCATATTCGAAATTTGCCACTCCGTTGGAATTGGTGACAAGATTTGTTGAAGTTATGTTGAATATACCACCATATGTAGCTGATATTCCAACTAAGACTGTTGCTCCAGATACAGGCGTCGTTCCATTCAATACGGTAAAGGAAATTGTAGATGTTTCATTGTCGTACTGAGTTGTACCAGAGCTTACAGTTGCTTTAACTGTGAGGTAGTACGGATACTTGACCGCAGCTGATTTGGTGTGCTCTAATGAAAAGAACTGCCAGTACCAGTAAAGATATGATGCATCCGCGTTCGTGTGAGAGTAGTTAGTGAATCCGTTTGTTTGTTCTGGTATGAGGTCGACAAAATATCCAAGGTTGATCATTGTTGCCTGTTGAATCATTAGAGTCTGAAGATATTTAACTTCCTTTTCTGCATTTGGAAGTGAGTCTGAACTGACTATTTTTGCTGTTATGTTATTGAACAGATCCTGTACCTGCGTCCCATTGAGTAACTTTCCATTAACTGTCATGCTAGAAAATGGCCCTACATAGCTGCCGGTCGGTATACCATATTTTGGGTTGAGGGAAACACGGCAATCAAGAGCTGGATCGCCTATAGGAGTACTGATTCCGAGATCGCCTATCTGGTATAGGTTGTTGTTAGATGATATTGTTCCGTCAATGTTTGATATGAGTGTTGTAAACGCTTCTTCCTTCAGGGTTACGGATATTCCAAGTTGATTCCAGTATTTCTCCGTAGCATCAATTCCCTCTATGTTGTCTGGTGCGACTGAACCAACGGTAGTTTGTATGGTCAGTGAAACTGGCTTTCCGTAGTATTCCAATGTTCCAGAGACGTTGTCCATCCCAGGTATTGAGTTTATGAGGCTTTTCGCTTTTGCCATGTTAAGGGTGTAGAGGGGAGACGATGAGTTATAATACAATGTGTTCCCAGGGTTTACTGGGTCGGACGACAGAATTGCATATCCATCGCTAATTGCACTGGCTATGTATGCTGTTGGCGTGGCATAGTTCAGCGCCTGTCTAAATGCAGTTACATTCATAGGTGCTACTCTTGTGTTTAACCTTAGGTAACCATATGCACTGGAGGTCTTGTGATATATGTAAGAGCCTGGCGTTGATTGAATCTGGGGCAGGAAGTTTGGAGTCGGTGCTAATGAAGTCGTGTCTATCTGACCTTTCTGATATGCTGCTATCATCGAGGATTCTGAACTGTAGAACGGTTCATCTATCTCATATATCTTTGGAGTGTACTGTCTGAGTCCACTTGTTTTGTTTGCATATTGCACAAAGTAGTGTGGATTTACGTACATTGTTTCAACATGGCTTGGTATTATTGCACCTTGTGGCATTCCATAACTATTCTGTACCATAAATGGCCCAGTACCAACTGATCCCGGTGATCTTCCAGTAGCTGTGTTCCATCCCATGTTCCAGTCATACCATCCATTACCTGATGTTAGTCCAGGTGTGTAGTTATACAACCCATTTACAGATGTAAAGTCATGTTTTATCCATATGTGGTAAGGTAGTACATTGTTCTCGAAGTCGCTCGTAAATAGCAACAGGGTTTGCGAAGAAACAAATACTTTAACGCTTAGATTCCCGTCCGGCACAACACTCACAACATTTGGCCAATCTCCGCATGATTGCTGCATTCTAAAGGACTGGACTACATCACCTGACTGCAGGTAATATTTCTTCATTGTTGTGTTCTTGTAGGATTTGTATACGTGCGTTGTCATGTTTCCGTTATAGTAATAGTGCAGCACGTTTGAGAATGTGTATGTCTGTGAGGCATTTGCTGGAGTCCAGTCAGTCCACTGAACATAAGGCCTTAGATGTATTGTATATACGTATGAGTAGTTCACTGTTGTGTTAGTCAGCAAATCGTACGTCTGGTTGTTTGAGGTTACGTGCTGTACAGAATAATTGGTTGCAAGCCATGGAACAACATGTCCATTTGGCAGTGTGTTATATAACCCGTCATAGAGTTCTTCCACGACATAGGCATCACAATAAGTTGTCTCTTGGAATGGATTTAACGAATTCACATTACAGTCGATACCCATTTTAAACGTTCCGTTCGTGTAGCTTGGTTCCTGCATGGTGGTTGTCGGCATACTCCAAGGCGTTGAACTTGTAGATGTGCTCGGTTCACCATTAAGAACTGGCCCACTTTGGCCTCCAGTTAAAACAATCTGAGATCCTCCTGAAGCTAATGCGGATATGGCAAATGCCGAACCCAGCATGAGCAAAGAGAAGACCATAGCTATGACAAACTTCTTTTTATTCATTATCGTGCGTATGCTTATCATGTTATATAAACCATTTCCCTCGACTATGAACATTTATATATGTTGATTATTAAATTCAATTTCCTAAAAAATGTTTTGAGAGTCCTTGTGTCGCTCATTTTTCGTTGAGATAATATGTTTTTTGCTCTTCGAACTTTCGCGTAGTTAAAGAATGATATAATTCCACTTTTACGTGAGTGCTGTGCGACCTCCAGAACATATATTCATTAGTGGATACATTCGTGTATTTGAAAAATTGACATTTCATAATTTTTTGGTAATTACTTTAATGATTGCCGTCACTCATGTAAATTCTCAGCTACGTCCTCTTTTGTTATATTTTTAATCTCTTTCACTTGTTGTAATATTCTTGGGAACCTGGAACGGGAGTTCCTCCCTCTGCCTTTTCGCAAACACGCATAATATTCAATTATACGATCTGCTAATACAGAGAAGACAGATACTGGCCCTCACTAAAAAGGGTTCATGAGTCAATCTTGTGTGTAAAATCCATGTGAGATATCTCGTTTATCAGGGCATTTCATGTCTCCTCCAGCTTTGATATCTTGTCCTGAATTAATGCGTAACTTTCATACTTACACTCCATTAGTTCCATAAGCATAGTGAATATCATCCTAGTGAGCTTTATCATCTTGAAATTGGGAGGAAAGCTCTGAAACTACCAGGAACTTGCTCTTTTAACCGGACTGATTGATTTCCACAACCGGCTACCTACTGCTTTCATGATATGAGATTAGGTATTTTCCTAGAAATGTAGATGGTATAGCGTTAATGATGGAAAGTATATGGTTTGGAATGTCTTTGGTTTTTGATTTGCGTTGTATGTTGTGATAGTAGCGGTACATATACAACAATCTACTTTGTGCATAGTTCCATACATCTAAAAACGATTTGGATACGGGACTGTGGACGAATTAGTTACTCCATCCCATCGGTATGGAGATGAGTGTTTCCTATTCCCTCCTATGGCGTTGTTAGTGATTGAGCACTGTTTTCTCCTCAAATTGTGCATGTTGTTGCGTATCTTCAGTTCGGATTAACTGGCAGGGGACCCATCTGGTCACCTCCCACTTTTTCATGAGGAATACTGTCTCACAAACTTGAAGCCTAAGAAAACAAAAACTTTCTTGTGCTTGACTATACGGCTCTTTTCCGTGTTGATCGTAAGATCGGTACTTTCCATGATTTGGTCAAGTTTCTTATTTGCTGTTGCAGGATTACCGCTTGTTAATTGCCGAAGAATGAAGCAAGTTTAACACTGGTTTCAAATCTCTTCACATTTCCAACGTAGGATGAAAGGAGAGGTGCAAGATAGTAATCTATTCAGGGCATTCACATGAGGAGCTTAACATCTTCGGTTTCTCTGGCTTCCCCTCATATTTCTCTTTCTGGTGAAATGCTATGCTTCTCAAAGAATTCAAGTCTGTCTAGCATTGTTTTAAGGACAAGACATTTCTGGTTGTTTAACATAATCTCATTTATTACTTTTCTCCTCTTCTCAGAAAAATTATCACTGGTATCTATAGGTGTATCATAAAAAATTAGATAGACTTTACAAGCCTACCCCTACGAATGGGAAATGACAAAATATCCTCTTATCCTCCTCAAGAAGATGGGATTCTCGTATCATGTCCACGAAATCCATTTTCACGAGTTTAACGGAATCAACCCTGTCTTTCTTCTTTGATTTTGTTGGCCATGAAAGTTGCTTTAGATGAGCCACTGTTGTTTCTGACTACGCCAAATCTCTCAGAGGTTTGAATACTGCATATGCAGATACGGATACTTCGAATGCTATTTTTGCCCCAGGCGGCATCTGCCTTGCAACTTCAGCGTATCTCCCATATTCATAGAAAACTTGAATCCTTCCTTCTCCAACCATTCGGGTGCTATGCAAGTTGCTTTGTTTTCCTTCTTGCCAGTATCTATTGAGACTAAAAATGTATTACATGCTTTCAATACACCTTTCGAGCTTTTTCATTTTATCTCTCCTCAAGAATCATGGATAAATCTGATTTCATCATCCGCCTTATGTTCGATAAATTAATTGTACCAACATAGAAGTTTCTATGTGTTTGTATTGTTACTATTTTACTTGTGCTCTTCTTTATTTCCTGTACAATAAATTTGAGTATTACTGTTTGACTTCATGATATCTAGGGAGTGATCATAGAAAAATATAAGATATACATTTTGATTAAGTAGCGTTCATGGCGAGAATTAAATTAAATGGTGTGTATGTTGGTCTTTTAATTAATGTGATTGCAATAGTGGTTTTTTATCTAATTTATCTGGACATATTAGCATCAATTACGCCTACCGATCTCACAGCATTTGGGTCAGCAATTCAGTGGGAAGGGGCAATGTCATACATTGCATTTGTATTTTCAGTTGTTGCACTTATAATGCAGATTATCATTTTTCTGCTCAAGAAACTAGCAGTTTTCATAGGGTTAGAGAGTAATCAATGAATCAACATATGGAAATCAAAATTATTTTTTATTTAACCTTAAATACTAATATATCCAAATTTGTTTTTTCCATGAATGAAAATTTAATTCTTAACCCAAGCTTTTATATATAATATTACAGGAACAGTTTTCAGATCTTACATCAGGCCTTTTGCCATTTTCAGAAACATTCCTTATTAATCCTAGTTATACACCTACGAATGTTGGCATTGTTCTTGTTGCAGAAAACAGATTCTGGATATTGTCCTCAATATGTATATACTTCTTGAATTGTGTTCCGGTGCAAGTAAGCATAGTAATTGCTTTTCACACTGAGTAATGACACAGCATGGTTTGTATTTCATTTCCCAGTCTGGTACAGTATTCATATAGCCTTGCAATGTATGTAATATTCATTCAAACACATACACTACCATAATCAGTAAAATAGCTAATAAAAGGAATAAAATTCAGAAAAGTTCAATGGTCTATTATGTGATTTAAAGGAAATGGATCTCTTCAAATCATAGTTGTTAATTTATAACATTTCATGTATTTCTCCCCGTGGATGGGGAGAAGCTTTTCCAGATGGTCCTTAACCTTTCAGACCCCCCCATGGCATATGACTTCAATAGATTTGATCAGATTGTAGGGAGGATACTGAAGCATTATGTGGAAGAGGAACGGAAAAACATGATATATCTAATATAACTGTTCTGGGAATAGATGAGATATCTGTTGAAAGGCACCAAGCGTATGTAACACTGTTTTACGACATAAAGAACAGCAGGGAAATTCATATAGAGGAGGGGGAGGAATCGTATGTATTCATGAGATTCATTAGAAAGAACCCATTCCTTGATACAAAGAATATGGAATACATAACCATGGATGTGTATCCTTCATACAAATCCGGAGCAAAAGAATATTTTCCATATTCCAGGATAGTGTTTGATCACTTTCATGTGATCAAGATGATGAATGACACCGTGGACAGAATAAGAAGGAAAGAGGAAAAGGATAATGAGATTCTGAGGAACACGAGATACGACTGGATTAAGAATTCATCTGAACTCACAAACAGGGAAATGGAAAGAATGAGATCTGTGAAATCCCTGATCTGCAGACATCATCCCATGCACACCACTTCAAGATTGCGTTGCAGAGATTATCGATCCCGAACGTAACATTTGCTGAAGAGTATGTGAAAAAATGAATATCATGGGCAGTACGATCAAGAATGAAGGATATTGTTGTAAAGCCTGGAAAAACAATGAAGAGACATATTGATGGCATCAGGGAAGCCATAAGAACAGGCATCAATTCAGCTGTCGTAGAGGGATTAAACAACAGATCAAAACTGCATTCAAGCGTTCCTATGGCTTCAGAACTAATGAATACAGGGATACGATCAGATATCTTGTGACAGGTGGATTGAAGTTACCCACAATAAACTGAAGAGAACCAATTTAATAAAGGAAACGCCTAATAATAAAACTGAACTCCAATTTCACGAATTAAGAATTATTTCTTATAATAAATAAGTTTAGCAATAAATCTAGATATAATCGTCCCTGACCTTTTTCTTATCAAGGAAAACGTCAGATGGTGTTATGATATAATAGAATTCACCAAGCTTTCCAAAATCACCGTTGATATCCTTTACAAGCTTCCTAATGGATACATCAATCTGGTTTGTATTGTTTGGGTCCTTATTGGCGTTGCTGATGTCTATGATTACAATATTTTTTTGGTAAGCCAGTTTAGCTGCTCTTGACACATGATCAGCCCTTTCTACATCGACCACTTTTATGGACTTCAGGCTTCCATTTTCCTGAGATGTGTCAAACCGGTAGTCCTGAAGGTCCAGATATTCTATTGTATCATCCAAATCCTGTTCTTTTTGTCCTTTTTTTCCAATTAATGCCATACTTTTACCTCATTTATAGCATTACAACAGAATCTATACCCTTAATCTTCTTTATTTCACTTAGGAGATCTGTTGTTATGGGCGTTTCCGTTACTATTCTTCCAACTGGTTCATCACTGATTATGGGATCACTTACCATTACCTGCCTTATTCCAATCCCTCTGCTGGAAATTAAATTGATAACAGAACTTATTATTCCAGGTTTTGAGGGGTCTTCTGCTTTTATTTCAATGATTCCCAGATCCAGAAGCTTGGAGCTTGCACTGCTCATATCTGCTATTGGCTTCAGTTTCTTGAAGAATTCAAAAAGCTTCGGGTCCTCCCTGATTTTTTTTATGACCTGTATTACAACTCGCTTATCCACGTCAATTGCTTCTGCTAGAGAGCTTGGTCTCACTTCTACTTTACCACTGTATAGTGAGAATTCACCATCAAATTTCTCATTTACAGAAAACCCGTAGTTCATCAGATATTTTATTATCTTCATCTGAGAAGGGTACTTGCCAAAGGCATTGTTTATCAAATCCCACATGTTCATTTCCCTCCTATGTTCCATCTATTATTCCATCTTCTGATACCTGAATCACGGCTTCTCCTTCCGGTAAGTATGGAGAGTCTATCAGTCTTGCAATCCTCTTCCCGGCCTTTCCCTTTCTCAGATATATCCTGAATGTTGCCGTGTGTCCTACTATATTTCCTCCAATAGGTGCCGTTGGATCACCGAAGAATACATCGGGTCTTGCGGCAACCTGGTTGGTAACTGCTATGACTGCATTCTGGAGTGTCCCAAATCTCAGCAGATCATGCATATGCCTGTTTAGCAGTTGCTGTCTTTCTGAAAGTGATCCTCTTCCCATATATTCTGAACGAAAATGCGATGTGAGTGAGTCAACAATCAGAAGTTTAGCCTTGTATTCCTTCGCCATCTCACTTGCTTTTTCACCTAGAAGTATCTGGTGGTGTGAATTATATGCTCTTGCCACGTGTATTCTCCTCAATACTTCATCAGAATCCAGTTCCCTGTACTTGGACATCTGAATGATTCTTTCAGGCCTGAATGTATTTTCAGTGTCTATGATCAGAACATCAGAGTTGAATCCGCCTTTTTCTTCCGGCATAGTGCAGTTGACAGCAAGCTGATGCATAATCTGGGTTTTCCCGGAACCAAATTCTCCGAAGAATTCTGTTATTGACTGGGTTTCAAGGCCACCTCCAAGCAGTGTATCAAGATTGTTGCTCCCTGTTGTCAGTCT
>JAKAYJ010000115.1 GCA_021816385.1 Thermoplasmata archaeon | reverse complement strand
GGCATCTTAAAATGGCTCAAGGTGGAGAGATTCGCAGAGGAAATAGAAAAATTGAAGGAGAAATGAAGAAATGAATGAAACATCTATAAGTTGGACAGAATGGAAAGACAGGGAAGGGAATACACAGAAAGGATACACATGGAATCCAGTAACAGGATGCTCCAAGGTATCGCCTGGGTGCAAGAACTGCTATGCAGAGGCATGGTCGCACAGGTGGAACAGGAGTTTTGAAGTAACTCTCCATCCAGACAAACTGAATGAGGTGAAAAAAATCCCATCAGGTGCAAAGGTGTTTGTCAATTCCATGAGCGACATGTTCCATGACAATGTATCCGCATCATTCATAAATCAGGTAATGGCTGCCATAGAAAGCAGACCTGATGTGACATTTCAGATACTGACAAAAAGACCAGTGAATGCGATGAATTATTCCATGTTATACAATTTCGTAAGGGGATCAGGCTTCAAACTCTTTCCCGACAACCTGTGGCTTGGAGTTTCAGTTGAAATGGCAGAGTACACTGACAGGATTGACATCCTGAGAAGCATGCCTGTGAAAACAAGATTCATTTCATTCGAGCCCCTGATAGGAGACATCGGTGAAGTTGATCTGCGGGGAATAGATCAGGTACTCATAGGGGGAGAGTCAGGCCCGCATCACAGACCAATGAAGATAGAATGGGCAAGAAATCTTGTGAAACAGGCAAAGGAACAGCATGTAGCAGTCTGGATGAAGCAACTTGGTGGATTCCGACCAGGCGGAAATCTTGAAGACTTTCCCGAAGACCTCAGGCTCAGGGAATTTCCAGAAGGGGGTATGTGATTGCCAGGATATAATAAGATAAAATTCAGCCAGCACTGGGATAAACTCAATGATGCAAAGTTCACAACAATCAGGAGCTGGAATGCAGCCAAAGAGGAATACTACATCTCCAAGATAGGTGAGAAATACACTGGATACATAAGTGTAGGAAGTTTCGACAGAAAATGTGAAAAATGCATGGAGAAGTGAACAAAATGGAAATAGATAAATGCATATTAGAGAATGGGGATTGTATAGAATTGCTTAAAAATCTTCCAGACAATTCTGTTGATATAGTGATAGCAGATCCACCATACAACATATCAGAAAAAGATAAAGTGCTGAACCGTAAAACCCTAAGTTCAAAAGCAATGCGTAGAAACAGTGGCGTAACCTTAGATTTCGGTGAATGGGATAGGAAAGATGAAGACGAGTACTATCTGTTCACTGAAACATGGTTAAAAGAATGTGTCCGAATATTGAAACCAAAGGGATGGCTATATTCCTTTTTCTCAAAGCAGAGAACAGGGTATTTTACTGATCCACGCATTGGCTTATTCAGAGAATACGGAATAAAATATAGGACAACCATCACTTGGCACAAAACAAATCCTGTACCATCAGTCATGAAAGTTAATTACCTGTCTTCAACAGAACACATAGTTGTTGGCAGTAAGGGAGAAGCAAAAATTCCCAATTTCCTGAACCAGATATACATGCATAACTTCTTTGAGACGCCTAATGCATCTATTTATGGTGAAACGAAACACCCAACTGAAAAGCCCATATCACTTATTAAATGGCTGATAAAGACAGGGTCTAAGGAAGGTGATGCAGTTCTTGATCCATTTATGGGCAGTGGAACTACGGGAATTGCCTGCAAGATGCTCAATCGAACATTTATAGGTTTCGAATTAAGCAGAGAATACTTTGACATTGCTGAAAAAAGATTGAAAAGGCCAGTCAAGATATCAACAGATGAAATGCAATCCATACTTATCAAGGAGAGTGAAATAAATGGGAAAAACTGAAAAGGACATAGCAAGTGAGGACAGGCGTCTTGAAGAAAGCAACATGCCAGAGGAATCAAAAAAGAAGATCCGTGAGTTCCTCACAGACAGGAAGATCAACAATGCATCCAACGATCAGATCATCTACTATGGAATCCACCTTAGGCAGTTGGCAACCCTGATGGGTGATGTTTTCCTCAAGCCCAGTGAAAACGATCTCAGATCAGTCCTTGCAGCAATGCTTGAAGGCAAGATAGGAAACACAAAGCAGTCCACAGGGAAGTATTCCGAATCATCCATACAGGCATACAAGATTGCAATGAAGGGATTCTACACATGGTTGCTTGGCGAAGATAGTGAGATCATAAGATGGATCAGGATTGGATCAAGAAAGAACAGGGGGAAGAAGCCCGTAGAACCCCTGACGGAATCTGCTGTCAGGCTTCTTGCAGATTCAGCAACAAACCAGAGGGATTCCACACTGATATGGCTTCTATACGATTCAGGATGCAGGATAGGGGAGATCCTAACCCTCATGATGAAAGATGTCAGGTTTGATCCATTCACCATCAATGGGGAGAACGTTGAAACCATGAGGCTTTCCGTAACAGGAAAGACAGGCTGGCGTCAGGTGAGGATCATCGGAAACTCGGTGAATGAAATGAAGAAATGGCTCAAGCAGTATCCCATGGAAGCGGAAGATGAATCATGGATATTTCCTGTTCTTGAGGGGGAAACAAAAGGCAAGCCCATGCAGGAGACCAATGTGAGGGGAATACTCAAGGGTGCATCAAGGAGAAGTGGAATAAAGGGAAGAGTCTACGCACACCTTTTCCGCCACACCCGAGCCACCATACTTGCAGGGGATATAGCACAGGCACCCCTGTCGGATTACATGGGCTGGACACAGGGCTCATCCATGGCAAAGATATATGTCCACATGACAAGCACACAGCAGGATGATGTGATTATAGGAGCATACAGAAGGAAACAGGCAGAGAA
This sequence comes from Thermoplasmata archaeon, assembly GCA_021816385.1. The sequence continues at coordinate 1,781 of JAKAYJ010000115.1, read as the reverse complement.
GAAAGAAGAAGGGAAAGGTGAATGATGGCAACAGGACTTGAAGATTTCATGAATCAGAGTGAAACCCCTGAGCAGATCAGGGTCAAAATAGCAAGGTGGAGGCAGTTCAAGAGCAGGATGATGGCACTGGGCTTTTTCAGTGGATCAGATGATCTTGCTTGGGATACCGATCTGTGCAAATTCGGAGCAACAGATATAACAGGTATTGAGCATTTCAAACACGATGGTTCAATATCATCAGTCATAGCAGTCAATGAAAGTCCAACAAACCGTTTCATCGATCTGAAGTTCTACTATTTCCCTCATGAGAACAGGATGGAAGAACACTGATGGATATTCATCTACAAAAAGCATAAATAATCCTAACCTATTATGATCGTAATGAACGCATCAAAGAATGAAACAGATGGAAGGTCATTATACAGAATAATCCACGATGGCGACAGAGACATAAAGTTCGATCTTCTCACAGCATCAGGACTAACACTCGCAGAAATCCCCCGTTATTTCCTTAATGCAGACATAGACAGGAATGGATGGATAAGAATCAGGACACGAACAGGCTCAGGCAATGATCTGTGCTTTTGCAGGGATTACATGAAATATCAGTACAGGGAAGCAAAGAAAGCAGGCACACTTGTCAAATATAAGGGAAAGAAACACCTCAGTGAATGCTGGTACATGATGAACCGCATGTTAGAGGACAAGCCCAACTTCATCGATGGTATGTTCTATTATGACGTATATGATGAAACCTTCGCATACTTCCACTTCATGCCACTTCAGGGCACAGAGGAGATCAAGAGGCTGTTTCGATTGGTACAGGAACTGTATCTCGGGGATGATGAGCCTGGCAAGACATTCTTCAAAACACTCAGCGACATGGATGCAATCATAAAGGAACTGCCACCCGAGATGCTTGAAAAGTACCCAAGAATAACATCCCTTCCAGTTAGAATAAGGGAATACCTGAAAGGAGCAAACTGAATGGAAATTGAATCATACCACACATGCAATTCAGACCTGAAATGGCATGGTCTGTATGGCAAAGATGGAAAATGGAAAAAATATCTGGCATCCGAAACCAACAAACACCCTGCAAAGATGTCAATGGCACTTGCTGACAGGATAATGATACATCTTGAGCAACTTGGTTATCTCCATGAGGGTGACAGGATTATAGACTTCATGTGCGGAACATCACGTACTGGTGTAGTAGCGGAACTGCATGGTTATTCATTCACAGGTATAGAACTTGAATCACACTTCATAGACATGATCAATGGATCAGAGTGCGATGGATCATTCAAAACAGAGGATGCAAGTGACAAAGATCATGTTAAGGTATTTTATGGGCAGTGCAGAGCAAAGGAGATACATCAGCCACACCATATCAACGGCAACAGGGACACATTGCAGAAAGCAATAAATCATCCACCAAGTTGGAACATAATACAGGGGGATGCAAGGCATCTGTCGGAGTTATTGCAGAGTAACGGGGCAGGTATTGTGTCGCCACCGTATGGCGACACAGGATTAAATTACAGGGAGAATGGACTGATTGTTGATGGCAAAAAGTATCACCGCCCATATATGGATGGAAACAACATAGGTTACTCTGGTGTGATATCACCTGCCTATGCAGACATGAAAGTTGGGAAATACAGCAAGGGAATAGACAGCAAAAAGAACTATGAAAGTTACAGAAAGTCTGGCGGAGGGATGTCTTATGAAGCATTTGTGGAATACATGGAATCACAGTCAAACGAATAAGATCGGAA
>JAKAYJ010000114.1 GCA_021816385.1 Thermoplasmata archaeon | reverse complement strand
TCCCCCTGGAAAAATTTCAGGCATGATTAGCATATCCTTTATGTACTCCTTTTCGAAGATCAGGTTCCACATCTTGTAGGATGAATTCGCGGAAATGTTTATTTTTCTTGCAATCTGGTATGGTGAGGGTATTGATTTTATAGTGTTTTCCCCATCCTCTGGCCATGAGGAGATTGCCTTCAAATATGATGATAAAAGCCTAACATTATGAAGCATGATAACCACTATGGATTTACTTAAAAATCCTAAGTATATAAATATAATTATATCTGTGCCCACTATACCAGCTTTTTAAAAAGTATTTATCAGAATTGCACTGATAAGGCGAAATTACTGGAAAGTTAATCTAAAAATTGTCGGAATGGATATTTCGTTGCTATGAGAAACGATTGAATGCTTGAAAATCTGTCCTGATTATAGAAACCAACTCACTCATGAACTGAATTACATCTTCATTTTATATGGAAGTCATAAGAGTCGAATAATTTTAATACCACCCTTTACTTTTATTTCATATATGATACTGAGCAGATTCAGGCCACCTTCATTCAAGACATGCATAATCAGGTTCAGAATCAGTGAGGAACTTCTGGAGCCATCACAAAGAGCAAAGCTTCGCGGGATATGTTATGTAAACAACGGATCATATGTTTCCAGCATAAGAAAGAGGAAGGAAAGTGATCTTGATTACAACTTCTTTGTGTCAAAATCGAAAGTTTCAGAGGGAAAGTACTATTATTTTTGCAGGATATATTCTGGAAAACTGGTAGAGAATCTAAATAGGCTGTTTGAAAATCAAACCATGATTAATGAATATGCAATATTCTTTGACGGAGCAATCCATATTAGGTTCTCCTTCTATGAGAAGTATTCACAAATCGTTTCAAATTTCATAAAGGAAAATTATGAAAATGGTATTGAAGTTGTATATCTCGGAAGTTTTACCAATGTGGATACAGAAATGAAGAGTGAGGGTCTTGGACTTAAGATCATAACCCTCAGAATGGAAGTGCCAGATTACCTTCTTGACACAGACCCAAGTACCTCTGTAAAATGGATCAGGTTCATCAGGAATTTTAACTCTGAAAATTTCAACTCCCTTTATTTAATTGATGACAGCGGAATGAACCACATTCCTTCCATGTTCAAACCTGTTGATGCCACCATTGGGCTGTATGAGGGGGAAACAAGCAATGAAATAATCCAGAAGCTTGAAGGAATGATAATAGAGACAGGCCTGAGGCCTGTTATAAGTACAAATGAATTTGATGGAAAATACCTCTGGCTTGAATACTTTGTCATTGAGAGGGACCTCACAAGCATTATCAGGATTATGGGGGACCTGATAGAAAGTAATTCAGACTGGAAAGGATTGATTTTTAAGATTAATAGCGCTTCTGATGAATGATGAAAATAGTAGGAATAGCAGCAATGTCAACCGGGTCCGGGAAGACCACAGCCACGGGAGCCATTCTTTCCGCAGTACCTAACAGCATACAGATCAAGATTGGGCCGGATTTTATTGATCCCCTGATTGAATCTAAAATTACTGGGAAACATGGATACAATCTGGATAGATGGCTGCAGGGCAGAATTGAGAAAAGCATTGTTGGACTTGCGGCTGAAAAGGCAGATTTTGCAGTTGTGGAAGGAGTTATGGGACTTTATGACAGCGGGGTTGGAAAGGAGTTCAGCACTATTGCATACTTTGAAAGGCTGGGAATCCCATACATCCTTGTTGTTGACATGTTCAAGTGGGCAGAATCAATATACTATGCTGCAAAGGGCTTTATCAGGAAGAACTGTCTTGGAGTGATCCTTAATAACTATGCTGGAGAACGACATCTCAAAATGGTTGAAGATGTCTTTCTGTCCCATGCTGTCAGGGTTATAGGAAGAATACCTCACAGGGAGGAATTCAGCATGCCTGAAAGGCATCTCGGCTTGAATCTTGATCAGGATGGGAAAAAACTGATTCAGAGGTCCAGGGAAATAGCAAAATTTATTGATCTTTCATTCATGGAACAGCTACCCGAGATTGCCGGTGCAAATTTCGTAAAGAAATCGAATGGTTCAAAGAAAAACGTCTATATTGCCAGGGATGATGCATTCTGCTTTTACTATGAAACATCCATGGATTTTTTTTCAAAGAGGCATAATGTACGGTTTTTCTCCCCATTAAATGATGAGGTGCCAGAGAAAGCAGATATGATATACATAGGTGGTGGGTATCCAGAACTTTTTGGAGAACGGCTGGAATCTGCATTTAAACTGAAGTCTTTCCTTAAGGACTATGTTGAAAATGGAGGTTACCTATACTCTGAATGCGGTGGGACAATGTTCATGATGGACTCCATGGAAAATAATGGGAAAAAATATGACATGGCTGGAATCTTCAGGGGAAGCACATGGATGGAAAAACGCCCTGTGCTGAATTATACGAAGATCGTCAGTGAAAAAGGCAGCCCTTTCTACAGGAAGGGACAGGTGATTAAAGGACATGAGTTCCATTATGGAAGAATCAAAACGGAGGATCGAATGACCATGAAGATGATTAGGGGAAGCGGAATTGACGGTTACGATGGCATAACAAGGAAAAATGCCTTTGGAATGTACACACACGTAGATTTCATGCGCTATGGCAACAGCATGAAATGGGAAGAAAAGTGATTTGTTTTCTTACCTAAAGTATTCTTTTGATATCAAACGTATGTGAGATAGTCCTTATGCTTATCTGATTTTCCCTGAACCAGATTGAAATATGTTTCTCTGACGTTCTTGGTCACAACGCCGACCTTTCCATCACCAATGGTTATTCCATCAATATTGAGTATGGGTGTTACCTCTGCAGCTGTTCCCACAAAGAAAGCTTCATCAGCTGTATACAGTTCTTCCCTATGTATGAATCTTTCAATTACCTGCATCCCATTCTCCTTCATGATTTCAATTATTGTATTCCTCGTTATTCCAAGAAGAATCTGACTATCCCTTCCCGGTGTTAAAAGTGCTCCGTCCTTTACTATGAATATATTCTCCCCGGGACCTTCTGCAACATAACCATCTCTGGATGTTAGTATGGCTTCGTCGAAACCTGAAGCTTTGGCTTCCTTCATGGCTATTACAGAATTCAGGTAATTTCCGCTTGCCTTTGCCTCTATAGGCAATATGGCAGATTCCATCCTGTGCCACGACGATACCTTGCATTTGAGGCCGGTATCGGCTGCAGAAAAATACTTTCCGAAGGCAAATGCTCCGATGTAAACGCTGATCTTCTTGCCAGCTGTTCCCACACCAACACTGTGGTCATCATAAAAAGCGAAGGGCCTTATGTAACATGACTTGAGCTTGTTTCTTCTTACGACTTCTATTATAGCCTTCTCAATATCATCCTCTGTGAAACCAAGATTCATTCCATATATCTTTGCAGTGTTAAAGAATCTCTTAACATGTTCCCTGAGACGAAATATTTCAGTTCCCTTTGGTGTTTCATATCCCCTTATACCCTCAAAAATTCCGCTTCCGTACTGGAGCGAGTGGGTCATTATCGGGACGACTGCCTTCTCTTCATCTATAAAGCTACCGTTTAACCATGATATTTTTTCATCTGTCATGCTGTGTCTTATATTAATTTTATATTAAACACTTTATTACCTTATATATTAATATAACTATAATCTAATATATATTGCGAAATTCTGCTTGTTAATGAAATTCTCTGGGCCAAAAGGTTTCTTAAATATGATAATCATCTAGACCATGCGGAATGAATACAGAGTTTTACCTGATCCTGATTTCCATAACACTTGCGGTCCTCCACATGATTGCCCCTGATCACTGGATACCTATTTCCATATTATCTGCAAAGAGAAGATATACTGACGGTAAAACTGCAACTTACGGTCTTTTCATAGGGATAACTCATGGCATACTGTCAACAATCCTTGCTCTGTTGGTTGCTTTCCTTGGAATAAGCATCATAGGGTATGACAGGATAAAGATAGGATCAATCGTTCTTCTAGTGCTGGTGTGTCTTTACATACTGTTGAATATAAGGAAAGAAGTGCATGAAACTGAAAAAATAGAAAACACCAGTCTTCTGGTCAGCTTCATTCCTGATCCTGCATTTTTACCAATTGTGCTTGCAGCAACAGTTTTTGGTGGATTTTTCATAGGAATGATTAGCGCATTGTTCATAGTTTCAGGTGGGATTTCACTGATGATTATTTCATTATTTGCAAAGAAAGGCATGCTCAAAGGCCTGGAAAAGATAAAACCAACTAATGTAGACTATATAATTGTCATTGTCCTTGCCTTCACAGCTTTTTTCATTTATTTCACGTAATTGAAGGATGTGGGAAAAACGAAACCACTTTTTTTATACTATTTTAATCGATTAATGGGACCTTCCTACTGCTAATCCATTAATATAGAATGACGCAATTATATCAACAGAAGTATAAGAGGTAAGTTACAATGAGAAGGAAAAAATTTGTAGTTACCATTTTGGCTATTATGATAACCATAGTATTTGTTACAGACGGTGCTGTGGTAATAGCTGGAGCTTATGGTAATTCAGCAAACGCTACTGACATGGATCATCCATCTTATACTTCTGTTGAT
>JAKAYJ010000113.1 GCA_021816385.1 Thermoplasmata archaeon | reverse complement strand
CGGATCCACTCCCATCTTCATGGCTTTCTTCTCGATGAATTTCATCATCAGATAACCACCTGTCGAGATTATTGTTCCTGTTCCAACCCTTGAGAGGAAATTTCCCTGAGTATCCCTGAATCCATCTCTCAGGGCCATCTTTGCAAGATGACGATACGCTGCATAATATACTGCCATCATATCCGGGGTGAGCATGTTTGTGTTCAGATCTCTCGACTTGATCCTTCCAAGAGGAACATTCACGAGAGGTGTAACGGTGAATTCAAAGGGCCTCCCATCCACGTATGAATTGCTCAACCTGTTAATCATTTCAATGGTTTTCCAGTTATCATCAGGTGTCTCCTCTGCCTGCCCCACCTGCAGCGTGAAAGCCGGTCTCCAGTAATTCCTAGTCTCAACAGAAACTCCTTCCCAAACTATATCCTGCCAGCTTCCATCCGGTCCGATCCTGAGTGGAAGTGTCTTATTAGGCATATGTTTTTTAGCAAGTTCATCACTTCCTGTTTCGACTCCTGTCTGAATTCCTATCCAGTTATCTGGGCCCGATTTCAATATGCGTGAAAGCTTTTCCATCATATCAGGAAATCCAGCAGGAATTGATATTCTTCCATGAGTTGGATTTGATGTTTGTATGCCCTTTATTCCCATAACGGTGCTGAAAAGCTCTGCAAGTGCATCTTCATTTGGAGCGAACATGTTCCCATGCCTGAAACCGAATACCTCATCTGAATGTAGCCAGGAATTTGTCATTCCAGCGTTTCTGTTCACTTCGATCTCCTTCACAATGTTTTCAAATGTCTCATATCTGAGTGGCCTCAGGGTCACTTCACAGAAGTCACATCCAACACCGCACCCCCTCATGATCTCCACCATTCCCTTCACGGATGGTTCAACTATAAGAGGAATCTCTTCCATTTTTGGATAGGATCCCTTCGAGAAACCTCTGGAAAGGAACAGTGGATCATGCTTTTGTATCCTCCTGAAATTGCTATCATAGGAAATGTAGCCTTCCCTGAACAGGTTTTTGTCTATGGAATTCTGGGATATCTGCTCAAAAAGCAGGGATATGATGTCATCTGCTTCTCCCTGGAAAATATAATCAAAGTTGTATTTGTCAATCTCATCCCTCAGGATAGTGAACTCCCAGACACCGGGGCCGCCTATGAGCAGTTTTGCTTTCTTGCCCTTTCTTGCCAGGTTGATTCTTTTCATTAGAATGTCCCAGTCCCTCCGGACCCAAGCATCAAGGTTTCCGCCGAGAAGTGCATAATATGACATGGTAGTGGGGCCTATGCCCAGTGGATCCATGGTGGAAACCCCTATGATCTCGGTATCGTCTTTAATGAAATTTTCAAGATAATCTTCATGTGCAACCGCAATCTGATTCCGGGGGAATTTGGAAAGAAGCGCCGCCTCAAGTTTTCTTATGGAGTAAGGTGCGAATTTTGCTTCCCCATTTGGTTTGGATGGAGGGGGAGGGCCCTTGAGGAATTTGTATATGCTTTCTGGGATCGCAGCCCCGGGAGCACAAGGCAAAAATTCCAAAAGTGGGAAATTACGATATTCATAGCTGAGCGTACTGTCAGAAATAAGCACGAATCTCGTCATTATGAATCACTGATCAGAATTATTTTCATGTTCATAAAATTTTTTACATGTAAAATAAATTTAAAATATAATGTGTATTCACACCTTTTTAATCTCCTATCTTATGAATGGCAATTCAGCCTTTTCCTATCATCCTCTCCACCCTGAAAGGAATTGGAAGTTCCTTCTTCATAGAATGACAACTTGTAGGCCCACCTTTGAGAGTTTCGCATCTTTAGCACTTTCACCAGATATCAATTGGAAATCACTTTCCACACCTTTATCCCGCCAATGATTTGTATTTTTATTGCTGCATTTAGGTCCTTATCAATCATGAGATCACTCACTTTGAATTGATAAGTCGATCTGAAGGTTTCAAATTATGTTTCATATGGCAACATTTTAGGACACTTTGGAGACAAAGGAAAAAAATTTGCATCTTGGCTTAAATCAGTTGGTCACAAAATAATTGTAATTGAGGATTGGATAACTTATAACAAATATATAAATTCAATCTACGAATGAACATGCTCTCTGGGCTGAGACCAAATTAGCATGTAAATAGATCAATATTCTTTTAATTACCTTTCGGTTTTGCAACTGGTCAGTCTATGGTGTTTGTTCCAATCAGCCAGTTTTGGGACTGCTTTTGATAATGGATGTTGTATCTGTGATGAAATTCTTTCCTATCCGGTTTATGTGAAAAATATAGAAAATTTCCTCATATTAATGAGGGAGCCAATTGTTGCAGGAAATTTCACAATTAAACCAGTGTGATGTTGAAGTATGTATGGAACATTACTCCCACCACATATGTGATTATTGCAGCAGCTAGTGATAGAACAGCAGCTCTAGTTGCAGATCTCAGTATTGGGGTGTTCAGTGCAACTGCCACAATTCCATTGCTCACTGCCTGAACAATAACCACAAGTATGATTGCAATGATTAGGGAATATATGCCAAGAGGAAAGAGAAATGGTATTATTGGGAATGCAGATCCAAAAAGGTAAGATATCCCGGTGTTAAAAGCAGACTCTTTTGACTTTGTATTTTCATGTTTTATCTGTTTCTGCTTTTGGTCTTCAATGCGATCCTCGATCACAACCCTCCTCTTTATTTCACCAATACGGAAATCACTCTCAGACGATCTTGAGAGATATGCCCCTAAACTCATGCTGATTGTTCCACCGATAGCAACCACGAAACCTCCAAGGGCCACAAGAAAATTGCTGGATAATATTCCATACAGTCCTGCCATTGCAGCAAGAACCTCAACCACACCATCGCTCACACCATATATGAAAGAACGTATATTTTCAAGGGACGTTTCCTTTGAAGGACTCATGTCATCGAACAGTTTCTCATGGCTTATCTCATCCTCAATGATCTTATTCAGGCCGGATATTGTATCGCTGTCAGTTGTTTTCTTTAGGAAGTTTCTGTATCTCAGAATACTGTCAACTTCACCCTTCTCAAGCAGGTTCACAGTGAGGTTAATTCTGAGGAATCTATAAAGGAAAAGGTGGATTAGGACGCTAAATTTCCTGTATTTTATATGATCCACACTGACTCCATTCTTTTCAAGTTTTGATTTCCAGAAATTTGCATGCCTGCTCTCAATTTCCGATAATCTTATCAGATCATCCTTTGCTTTCTCGCTGCGCATTATTCTAGAAAGTCTCCTGTAAAATTCCTGATCTGTGATCTCGTCACGATAAAATTCTAACAGGAATGTGTTTTCCCCATTGGATGCCATTATCTCTCTATGCCCGGATAATATTAAAAATATATGTGCGAAATTCGTATTTTTCTTCCGATTTTCATTCAAAAATCTATATATAAACCCACAATATGACTATATGGTGATTTTTTGCAGGAAAGTACTAAAGAAGATTTTGAAATGAAGGTAAATATTAAAACCATACCTCCGGGGCCCAACGCAAGAGTGATTGTGGATGAGGATACAAAATATCTTGCCACAAGTACAAAATCTCTGCCAGTGGTTGCAAGAAGGGGAAAAGGAGTTTACATCGAAGACGTGGATGATAATGTTTTCATTGATTTTGCAGCAGGAATCAGCGTTAACAACATGGGACACATCCATCCATACATAACAGAGAAGGTTCAGGAACAGATATGGAAACTCTGGCATTTTGCAGGGACTGACTTCTATTACAGGGAACAGGTAGATGCAGCGAAGGCAATAGAGTCCATAGTGCCAGGAAAATTTGATAAGAAAGTCTTCTTCACGAACAGCGGAACAGAGAGCAACGAGGCTGCCATAAAAGTTGCAAAAATAAACAAGAAGAAACAGGGATTCATAGCATTCATTGGAGGATTTCATGGAAGATCACAGGGTGCACTTTCATTTACCGCATCCAAGGGAATACAGAAAAAAGGGCTGTTTCCCAGCATGCCAGGCGTAGAGCATGTACCTTTCCCGAACCCTTACAGAAACCCATTCGGAATAGATGGCTACGAGAATCCGGAAGATCTTGAGAACGCAGCCATTGACTTTATAGAGAAATACACACTGAAGATGTACGCCCCCAAGGAAAACATCGCAGCCATACTTGTGGAACCCATACAGGGGGAAGGTGGATACGTGGTTCCTCCTAAAAATTTCCATAAGAGGCTCATCAAGCTTGCACATGACAATGATATGCTTCTCATAATGGATGAGGTTCAATCTGGTTTTGGGAGAACAGGAAAATGGTTTGCTTCTGAGCACTTTGGCGTTGAGCCTGATGTCATGTCCCTTGCAAAGGCAATTGCAAACGGAATACCCATGGGAGCAACTGTTTTCAAAGCAGACCTTGACTTCCCTGAACAGGGGCTTCACTCAAACACCTATGGAGGAAATGTTCTTGCATCAGTTTCATGTACAGCAACAATCGAGGCAATGAAGAAGGAGAATGCAGTGCAGAATGCCGAAAAGAGGGGCCACCACATGAGGAAGAGGCTCGAGGAACTCCAGGAAAAATATGATGTCATAGGTGATGTAAGGGGAATAGGCCTAATGCAGGCATTGGACTTCGTAAAGGACAGAAAAAC
>JAKAYJ010000112.1 GCA_021816385.1 Thermoplasmata archaeon | reverse complement strand
ATCATATCTTGAATACGCTATGAGCGTAATAGTAAGCAGGGCTTTGCCCGATGTCAGGGATGGGTTGAAGCCAGTTCAGAGAAGGCTCTTATTTTCAATGAGTGAAATGGGGTTCACCCACGATAAACCCTATAGAAAGTCGGCAAGAATAGTAGGTGATACCATGGGAAAATATCATCCTCATGGTGATTCCGCCATATATGAAGCTCTTGCAAGAATGGCTCAGGACTTCACCTTAAGATACCCTCTCATTGATGGTCAGGGGAATTTTGGTTCAATAGACGGGGACGCTCCAGCTGCTATGAGGTATACAGAGGCCAGACTAGGCAGAATTTCAGAGGATATGTTAATGGATCTGGACAAAGACACAGTTAACTTCAGGTTAAACTTTGACGGTTCACTTAATGAGCCTGATTTTTTACCCTCAATGATTCCGAATTTAATTATAAATGGCGCTTCAGGAATTGCAGTGGGAATGGCGACCAATATTCTTCCGCACAATCTATCCGAAGTTTGTGATGCCATATCGCTATTAATAAAGAATCCGGAAGCAGAAACAAAAGATTTAATGAAACATATAAAGGGACCTGATTTTCCAGGAGGGGGGATTGTATTCTTCTCAGAAGAATCAATGGCTTCATATGAGACTGGAAGGGGAAAAATAGTTACCAGGGGTGAGGTAAACCTTGAGGAAAAGAAGAAGATAGTCATTACCAGCATACCTTACGGGGTCAATAAATCTGTGTTTCTGGAGAAGATGGCCAACCAGGTCAAGGACGAAATTCTCACCGGTATCACTGACATCAGGGATGAGAGCAGCAGAGAAGGCATGAGGATTGTAATCAAGATCAGAGATGATGAGACAAAGGGATTGGTTCTCAATCAGCTCTACGCTCACACCGATCTGGAGCAATCAATGGGGATCATAAACTTGGTTCTGGTTAATAATGTTCCAAAGGTATTGGGAATAAAGGGTATACTTGGATATTTCATAGAACACAGACTTTCCATAATTCTTAAGAGAAGTACATTCGAACTGAAGAAGTTAAAAGAAAGAGACCATGTGCTTTCAGGTATTGAGAAAGCACTGGGTAAATTAGATAAGACGATTGAGATCATCAGGGCATCAAGGGACCCATCTGAGGCAAGAAAAAAGCTGGTTGAATTCCTTGAAATATCGGAAATTCAGGCAAACGCAATCCTTGATATGAGGCTTCAGAGATTGACATCGCTTGAAATTGAGAAGATTAAGACCGAAATCGCTGAAATACGAACTAACATCGTAAGGCTTGAGGAAATTATATCAAGCGAATCAAAGAGAAGGGAAATAGTTCTACAGGAAATTGCTTACGTTAAAAAGCAGTATGGCGATAAGAGAAGAACTACCATCATATTTAGAGGCGTTGAAGTTCGATCAATAACCGATGTAATCCCTCTTGAAGAATGTGTTTTAATATTGACGGAAAAAGGGTTCCTGAAGAGAATCGCTCTGGAGGAATACCGTGCACAGAAGAGAGGAGGCAAGGGTATTATAACATCATTTAGATCGGAAGACTTTCCAAAAAATATAATGAATTGTACCTCACACGATACAGTGCTATTTTTCACAAATACAGGGAGAGTTCTAAAGAGAAATGTATATGAAATAGAAACTAAGAGCAGGAAGTCGGTAGGTGTCTCTCTCAGTGCAATTCTCAATCTTTCTGAAGGAGAGGTTATCAAACACATTATGAGAGATTACGAAGATGAAAAGGGATATCTCATAGTAACTACACGAAACGGAAAAATCAAGAAACTTAAAAAGGATCAGCTGAAGAATATCAGGTCAAATGGTTTGAGGCTTATCTCCCTTAACGATGATGACGAGGTCGTGGCCGTAGAAGCAATTGACAAAGATATGCCATTAGTCGTTGTATCAAGCGCAGGGAAAGCCTCTATGTTTAATTCTGAGGAAGTGAGAAGCACAGGCAGGGGTTCCATGGGTGTTAAGGCAATGCGGCTAAAGCCAAAAGACAGGATAATCAGCGCATTTTCTCTGCCCGAGGGAAATACTCTGCTCACGGTTAGTTCAAATGGAATTGGCAAACGTACAAACCCAAAGGAATTCCAGTCTCACAGAAGGGGAACAGGTGGAGTATTGTGTATGAGACAGAGCAAGAAAACAGGTCCAATTTCAGCTGCCCTGCCTGTAAGGGAAGGAGAAGACGTCATAATCATGACAAGAAATGAAATGACCATCAGAATCAACGTTTCTAAGATTAAACTCCTATCAAGAGTGACATCAGGTGTGAAGCTAATTTCTCTGAACAAAGATGATGCTGTTATTGCAATAGGAAGAATTGGTCCTGAAGATGAGTGAAAAGAAAATCTTCTTAATGGGTCTTGGTTCTGTTGGAAGGAACCTGTTATCTCTAATAGGGAAGGATAATTTTCATGGGATTTTAGGAAAGGAGTTCTTTCTTGTAGGGGCTTCTGACTCAAAGAGTATTATATTTGAAGAAGAAGGTATCAACCCGGAAATTGTTCTGGAAAGCAAGAAAAACAAAGCACTGGAAGCGGCAGGAACAGTTCTGAAGAAATTGCCTGGGCCGGATGAGGTCGATATCTTTGTAGATATGAGTACGGCCAGCAAGGATGGTGCAAGGGAATTCAACATTTATAAAGAATATTTGAAAGCAGGAAAATCCGTAGTAACGTCCAACAAATCGCCATTAGCCAATTTCTGGCCGGAAATTATGCATTTCGCAAAGGAAGGTAATGCGAGCATATTGTATGAATCAACAGTTTGCGGTGGGCTACCACTATTCAACATGGTCAGATCGGCATTGCCGGGAATGGAAATCTTAAGCTTCAGAGGTATAGTAAATCTTACTGCGAATTACATTCTTGAAAGCATGAGAAAAGGTGGATCAAAGGAAGAAGCAATAAAAAACGCCATTAAGGAAGGGTTTGCAGAAACAGATTATTATGATGATGTATCAGGGCTTGACAGTGCAAGAAAGACAGTTATTGTGGCAAATTCTCTTTTTGGAACACAATTACGGTTAAAGGATCAGAAATTTGAAGGGATTGGATCAAGTATAGAATTCCATGAAAATAGAAGAAAAATGCTTATTTCTAGTGTTAGAAGGACTTCAAATGGGGTATTGGCTGAATCTCGCATTGAAGAAATAGAATCAGGCGATAAATTTTACAGTCTTAAGGAAAAGGCTATGGCATACGAAATTAACCCCAAGTTAAGATCCAGTATATTCGTAGCAGAAGATTATGACGGCCCGGTGGAAACTTCCTTAGGAGTGCTAAGTGACATATTGTCTTTGTTACCTTAAAATAATCCAAACAAAAAATCTGAGAATTTTTAAAGTTGGACACGGTTTTAGAGCACCAAATAATCTCATTCTATTATTCACAGAACATAAATATGGATAATGTTAGAATAAACTAAATAAAATTCGTGTCTTCCATCATGGATAGCCACGTCTATACCATTATGAAAAATAGTGATGAACCTGTTATTTTAAAAAAAGATAGTTTTAAAAATTTTGAGGATTAATAGTTTTTGACTATTGACTGACACTGATTAATCCAGTCTGCGAGTAGACCAATGGAGAAGAACCTGATGGTAGGTAAAGCTGTTCACCTGCAGAAGAACCGTATTCTGTGAAAGTAGCACTTGGACCATTTGCACCAAACACAGCTGATGTTAAAAATGTGCCCGATGTTACTGCATAAATGGGTGTAGCTTCCATTGCAAGCAATCCTGTGGTTATAGAAGCAAAACCAGTAACAACTGCTAAAAATGCAAGAGGAGCATCTAAACCGCCTGTTGCTATTGCTGATCCTATGCCAAATGCCACCGACCCGATTCCAAACGCGATTGAGAGATCGGCTGCACCATTGCCTCCGTTGAAGGATGCTTTTAAACTGGAATTCCCATAAATATCTACATTAGAAACCATCGCACCAGTTCCTAAGTAGAGATGGTTGATAGGATTAGAAGTGGAATCTAGTTTATTTGTTAATTCGGTCATGCTTGTATTCCAGTCAGTTGAAGTTACATTATCACCCTTTTTCCAGAAGCTATCAAGGAAGCCGTCCTTTAGTTGCAATTCATTATCATTTTGATTTACCATGCTAAAGCTTACTGTGCTACCCTCGCTGATGTAATAGTAGTAAGAGCCTTCGCATACATAATAACCATAATCGGTAACGGTTACAGATTCAGTTATATTGGGGATAAAAGCCATATCTGGACCGGAATTTGAAGAAATGGTTAATATCATAGATAATGTATTTGATGAGGTAGTGCTCCCTGAAGAATTTGTTACATTCACATGGTTGGAAGACCATGTTGGGTTGTCACTGGTTGTGTATTGATCTGAAAATGGTATTGTTGAGACTCCCTGATATGACAGGGATTGCAGGATACTCGTGCTGGAATCACTCATTGCGGGGATGCTAGAAACATCGCCACTTAGGATTGCAAGTGGAAATGGTACAGTCATTGTATTTCCATATACTGTCCTTACAGTTGAATATGATCTGCAACTGCTACCTCCTCCAGAACCTATGATCCTTCCGGGATGGATTTTACTTATTCCAGGCGATTGAAGGGATTTGACCATGAAGGGTTTTGACAGATTGAATTTTG
>JAKAYJ010000111.1 GCA_021816385.1 Thermoplasmata archaeon | reverse complement strand
CTGTGGTCAGTGACAGAACGCTCAAATCTGTTGCTGTGAAACCGATATAACCGTGATTACTGACATAATTTATGGCAACATCTACAAATGGTACAACAGATCCGTATGGATCCACGTCAATAAAGTCGAAGCGAAATTTTGATACTATGGACTCAAATGACTCATTATAAATCTCTATTTCAGAATTGTTCTTCTGAGCGTTCTCAATTATTTTCTGGTATGACTTGAAGCTTCTCTCACTGACCACAGAACGAACACCTATTTCCTTTTCTGCCCTTATGGCCCTTATTCCAGTTGCTCCAAAGCCGTCAAGATACAGTCTTGGTTTTACTGTATTAATGAAAGATACCGTCAGATCCCTATTCAACTTTTGAGAAAAATTAAGGAAACCACTGGAAATCTTTCCCGGTCCTTTTTCCGGTCCAGATGAACCTTCTGGAACATTGAAATCAATCTCTGCTTTCCCTTCCTTATATGCGCCTATGATACTTCCTCTCCATTGAGAACTTTCATCACCCTGTATGGCAGTAGACTTCTGTTAATGGGCGTTATATCGAATACTCTAACACCCTCAAGAGCACGGATTTCCTGCAATACAGGGTTTCTTGATTTCTTGTGAACTGTTACTATCATTGGCTTTGTGTAATTCAGGGTATCATTAATTTCTTTCTGAACGTTCTTTGTGGTCAACTCAAGTTTTCCGATTTCATCAATCACTATTACATCTGCAGATTCTCTTGCCCTCTGAAGGCTAGGAATCAGGATTTCTTCAAGGAGTTTAGTATCAACCCCAATCTTGTCTATTTTTACCCTTGATACAAGCCCAGATTCAGCAAAAACTACTTTCTTTTTGGAGTATATGTCAAAAATAGTATATCCTGTGAGCCTGTTCTGATCAAAGACTTCCCCAACCAGGACTCCCTGTACTTCCTTTCCCTGATTTCTTATCATTTCCATTATTTTTGCAAGCGCCTCTGCTTTTATGGACCCGACTGGCCCGGTTATACCTATCTTAACCGCCATTTTTATTCCTCCAGTGACATTAGGGGATAGTCAAGTTCTTTTATGTACCTCATTCTAGCTCTCACTTCTTCCTGATTGTATTTAATTGTCAGATACACGTCAAGCATTTCTCCCTTTAGGGTAACATATTTATAATGACCCGTTGACTTTTTGACCATAGCCTTATTTATGCTGACTTCCGCCTTCTCAACGAATGGTTGTACCATCACGCTCTGTCTTATTGCCGTTTCAATTGCCTCAATGTTGGACAGGTTCATCGGAACACCGACATACTGATGATAGATTGAACCAAGCTTGATTCCCGCCTCAAATATCGCTCTTTCGCGATCAGTACAATGAAAATAAGAGGCTGCTTCATCTGTCATTTAACGGATATTTAAAAACTTGTAATAAAAGTTTTGAATTTTCTTGACCATTTAATTATATATTCAACATTTGAATCTATTAAGAACCGATTTTATGGAAACAATGTTTCGTAGAAAAATTTTATAACACAATTTGGGATATGCATAAGTAAAAATGGAGAAGAAGAATTATTTAGAAGAGAACAAGGGTGTATCTCACTACATCAATTACAGTAATGCCTTACTAGCTATAAGTTTCATATTTTTGTTCATAGGTGTGCTTTTCTATCTCTCGTGGTCAATCTTATATAATACCTGGTCAGATCCCGGGCTCTATTCCTTCTGCCTACCCATGGCAATATTTGGAATTCTCGGAATTGCCTTCGTAAAAACTGGATCTTTTAACTGAAATTCTTTATTTCCCAGTCTGAGGCTACGACCTTGATTTTTGTCATTTTATCCTGAGAGAAGAGGATAGTTTCAGAGAATGGACTGTTTTTTCCACCTGAAAGAGACATGTGCAGGTTGCTTAATCCATAATCTGACAGGTTTATACCAAATTTCTGAAGATTTGAAATCAATTTATTCCTGAAAATGAATATGTTAAGTGAATTATTCAGAATCTTCTTTCCATTTTCTGTGGTGAAATCAGATGAATCCTGAGAAACAATGAGTATGGAAGTGAGATAATGCCTTGAAACTTTTATCATCTCAACTATCTGTTTTTCACATTCCCCGTTTCTGAAAAACCTGTGACCTTCTTCTATAAGAATAAGTGTGGGAACTTTTCCAGAACGCTTCATGAAAAATTCTGCGTACGAAAGCTGGTCAAGTAGATCATCATCACTGCACTTCCTTATTTCTATTTCGACTTCCTCACTTTTGGCTGATTCGCTAATGATCTCCTCTTTCCAGAGCCTTTCATCGTATTCACCAAGTACATCCAGAACCAGAATTCTGGTAACGTAACCCTGAACTATCAATCTCGTAAGAAGAACCTTTGAAAAAAAACTCTTTCCCGATCCTGTTTCACCCATAACCAGTATGTTGTGACTGCTCATGGGATAAGGGTCAAAAAATACAGGATTCCCTGTGAGGTCTTCGTTCCCAATAATTACTCCACTTCCTCTTGTTTCGAACAGAAGTGGAAAAAACGAAACCAGTTTTGATCCTGGCTGGGGATATTCTATTAACATCTTATTCCAGTTGAACATGCTCAAATTAATATCACGTTGTTTAGGAATTACAAGTTCGATTCCCCATAATCTGGCATAATTTTGAAGTCTATCTATCATTCTGGCAAGCAGGTAAAATTTCCTGGAAGAAATGGTGAATAATATTTCCACGTTATAATAGTACTTATCAACATC
The DNA here is from genome assembly GCA_021816385.1 of Thermoplasmata archaeon. The sequence continues at coordinate 1,927 of JAKAYJ010000111.1, read as the reverse complement.
CTTTCTGAACTCCATGGCAGAATCTACCTTACTTTTGAGCGTGTTTCCAATGTGTCTTCCTTTCTCTGTTAAGATTCTTCTGCTGGTGAGTATGGATGTTACTCTTCTTTTGAAATGTGGGTTTTCCTTTGAGACCTTTCGGAACCTGACGAATGTGTTTACGGGCAGATTTGATGCACTGATAAATCTTGATATCTGGAAGAATGACCCGCTGGTTATTTGAGTAACAAGAAGTGTGGTAGATTTCCTTTCTGCCTTTGAATACGTATTAAATCCGTTACTGTATGCCTTTGCTTGAGACACCACTGGTAGAATCCTCTTTCTTTCTTCTTCATTCACCATGGTTGTTCTTATACCATGTTTTTCAAGGTTTTCCATCAGATTCAACAGTGCACTATCATCCTGGGAACCTGCTTCCATAGCTAAATATGTCCTGTGCAACAGTGATTCAGCCCCGGAGCCGATTATTCTTTGTAGAGAGTTTGTAATGGGTCCCCGGCTATCCAGATTCTCTTGATCCTCTGCAGAGATAGAGAACATCATGAATTTTTCATCAAGGTATTCCGTGATCCCGTTTATCAATGATATTTGACCCTTAACCTTTTCAGAATTTGCATTCCACGAAAAGCTTCCATCCAGTCTCAATATTAATCTATTTTCCATCTGGAACGTCCTCATTGAGCTGGAGGAACTGGATTTTCTTATGTAGTATGAAGTTGAGAAGATCGCAACAAATAAGATAGCTACGATCATTAGAAATGAGTTTTGATAGCCGTGAATGATGTATAAAAGAGAGAAAATAGAAAGAACTAAAATGATTATCGAGATCAATTTTTGATTGTCAGTACTCCGGTAATCGAAGATGTTGGATAGTGGCTTAATGGGATTGGTATTTTCCCTATCCATCATATCCCTCATCCCTATCATTTAGTCTGAAGAATTGTGGAAGGTTCAACTCAGGGTTCTGGGATTTCATGTTTCTTGCCCTGTCTTCGTGCCTCTGTTTTTCTAACCTGACTCCTTTTTCCATTGTAGAACTCAGGAAGCCATATCCGGATAACAGAAAAAAGTTTGAGAACATACCGGAATTGGACTGGTTTAACCTGTAAGAGGTGTATATGAAAGAATATGGCAAGATGGAGAGAAGGGAAAGAAAGCCTAGCTGGATGAAGAAGTATCCTGAAAAGTTGAGGTAGAAATAGATTAATATCAGGATTATGACTGGTGAAACAAGCAGCTGGATATACAGGAGCCATAGTTTTATTATGAATTTTCTCAATGCATTTATTCCGGTAAGTAAGGATAGGAATGGAAGGAATATGTAAAGAGTTATGAGGATTGCAAGCCTGAGCATGAGGAAGCTCAACATTGACATTGCCGACGTGAGATAGATTCCATCAAATACTATCTCAAGAACGGAACTTTTTGATGAAAAGAATGAGGATATATTCCCAATCATATATGAAATGGAGAAGTAATACGACCATTTTGTTGATTGAGATAAAATTAGTTTTGATACCTCCATGGTTCCGGTTGAGAAGCTATTGATAAGTACAATTGATAAAGCAAAGAAAAGGATGCTTTCGGAAAATTTAAGAAGAATTTCTTGAGCTTTTCCATTCTTGGAAGAAATCAGGTAGAAGGAGGAATAAATGGCAGAAAAGAACAGTAAATATGGAATCATTGCAAATAAATCGGAATGAAATGCCTGGATATTGATATTGAATGTCTTCCAGAAATCGAAATCATAAGTGCTCTTTAATCCATCATCAATTGCAATCTTCCATAATGAGGAGGAAATAAGCAATTCTATTGATAGGATCAGTGCTCCAAGCGGAGATAGTATGGAAGATATGTTGAACAAATCTATCCAACTGCTATATACTTGAAAATGGCGAAGAGAGTTCCACTTATTTCAAGAACAGAT
>JAKAYJ010000110.1 GCA_021816385.1 Thermoplasmata archaeon | reverse complement strand
GATGTCTCTGAAACTCATTATGTATGTTTCTGATTGCGAAACCCTGTATCCCAGAATTTTTGAGGCAATAACTGCCTTTATGTTTTCGATGTCCCACTTGGTGAAGTATGTCTTCAGGAAGGATGATGATGACGGTGGGGGGGATGACATGGCTATTCCATTCCGCCTCGCTAGCATTCGGTTGAATGCCATTTCCAGAAAATCCGGTTTTTTGAAAAGACTTAGATACATCTCTATGTCATCTCTGTAAGCGGTTGACATCAGTGCCTGGGTTATTTCATCAACATTTTTGGACATAAGATCGTCATAAAATTGTGGCCTGAAGAATTCCTGACCGTATACTTTCAGACGCCCGTAGCTTCCAGAGTATGTCCTGTCCATAACATCACCTTATCCTGGAAGATATCTTCACGAGGATGTCATCCTTTATATCTGCGAGAATGGATTCAATGGTCAGATCAAGTTCCTCTTTCTCATCGGGAGATTTACAGATCATACCATTAATATTACCAGGCAACCTTGTGTACTTCATATCAGTCTTTACTGACCTGTAATATTCATCATTGCACTGTATTATCATATCATCTCCAAGCTTCTTTCTGCACAGGGACAGCATGAGACCCGGTATGTAGGGGCCCTCCTTACCGGATATTATCTTTTCCAGAATGGACCTTCCCTTATCCCAGAACTCCATGACCATTTGATTCTTCCTGTTATCAAGAATCCTTCTTGTTTCCACCCTTATGAGGTCCTCTTCCCTTGCTGTGAGAAAATTCGAATCCTCCTTGGTCTTCTTCTCCCATTCTGATTCCAGTGACTTCTTCTTCTGCAGGAACTCATCGTTCAGTTTCGAGATCTTCTCTTCATACTCCTTCTGTATGGAAGAGCTCTCGGAATCGGCTCTTCCTTCAACCTCTTTGAGTATATCTTCAAGAGACATTTGATATTACAGTATCTGCTTCAGAAGAACGTAACCGAACACAAACCCAAGAATCCAGAGCGTTTCAGGTATAACGAAAAATACCAGCACCTGACCGAATTTTTCTGGCTTCTCTGCTATTATTCCCATCCCAGAAGCACCAATACCGGACTGCGCGAGACCGGTACCTATCAGACCTCCCGCTATGGTAATAGCTGCAGCTAGGTAAAGTATGGCCTCTGGTAGATCTGAGGATGACAAAACCATTTATAAATCACCACAGCCTAATTTACCTTCCTTATATAAAAGTGATTGCGTATCTATTCCAAAAAATACAGCGATCAGGATAAATCATTCATGGCTTTTAATATCGCGGGCAAGCAAACTGCACATAGATTTTCAGAATAGATAGCACATTTTTTAATTTAAGCCACATGGATATTTTATTGTGAAAACGCAATGCTCCAAAGATGCTTCATTGAATCCGAGTTTTAATCTTGGGGATCTACATGAATGATACATGAATGAACCGCTACCACTTCTCTATCATTCCTTAAAGTCTATCTTTGATTCAGGAAACTTGACCACTTTACCTTTGACATTTTCCTTGCTGTATCGAGAATTCAACTCTTTCATTTTTGCTGTAAATATGCTTTCAAGGTTAAGATTTAAATGATCAGATAGTGCAAGTACACCAAAGAGAATGTCCGAGATTTCACTCTTAACATGATACATCATTTCCCTGTCCTTCCTTATGGTAAGGTCGATTTCCTCCCCGGTTTTCCATTGAAACAGACTCAGGAGTTCGGAACACTCTATTAGGGTGGAGAGCGCAAGCTCCTTCGTATTCTGGAACTTCCGCCAGTCTCTTTCGTCAATAAAATCGGCAACTATTTTCTGAAGATCCTTCAGATCCATTACCTGGTATCATGATTAACTATCTCACTGTTTCTTACACATCTAGGCAATTGACGACTTCCAATTCATAAATTTTAATAGAGCTATTTTACTGTGGCTTATATGTTTGGTCTTGAAGATCCCCTGTCCGGTACCATGGGAGAAAAGGCAGGGCATGAAGCGATCGCTAGGGCAGGTAACATAGAGATACTGAATAATATCGGAAAAATTGATGAATCACTCCTGGAAAGACTGAAGACTGAGATTGCCGAAGTTTATGGAATATGCAAACCGGACCGGATAACCATAATCTCAGGAGACGAGATAAAAGAGATCAGAGATTCCATGGTCAATGACGGATCACTCTTGAAACTGAACCAGAAAACTTTCCCGGAATGCTATCTTTACAGAAGTGATCCTAAGGACGTTGCTAGAACGGAGAAAGATACTTATATTTGCACGTCCGGCAGCGAAGAAGATGCAGGACCTACAAACAACTGGATGCATGTAAATAAGGCACGGGATGTTCTTCTTCCCGTACTCAGGAATTCCATGAAGGGCAGAACAATGTATATTATACCTTACTGGCTTGGACCGTTCAATTCCCCATATGGGCAGGGTGGTATAGAGATAACGGATAGCCCGTACGTTGTCATCAATATGGATATCATGGTGAGAGCGGGAGAAAGCGCACTCAGGGAAATATTCAGGACGGGAAGATTTGTCTTTGGTGTGCATTCAAGTTGCGACCTTGATCCGGAAAAGAGATACATATGTCACTTTCCGGAGGAGAACCTGGGTGATGGCTTAATTATCAGCGTTAACTCTGGATACGGAGGGAATGCATTACTCTCCAAGAAGTGCCATGCGCTCAGGATTGCGGGTGTCATCGCAAAGAGAGAGGCGTGGATGGCAGAACACATGATGCTCATAGGCATAAAATCTCCAGATGGGAGAGAGACATTCATTTCAGGGGCTTTTCCAAGTGCAAGCGGCAAGACCAACCTTTCCATGCTCGAGCCACCAGAGTTCTTCAAGAAAAAAGGTTGGAAAACATCGCTTATGTCAGATGACATAATATGGCTGCATGAGAGGAAGGGAAAACTCAACTGTATAAATCCTGAAAAGGGATTCTTTGGTGTTCTTCCTCACACCAGTGCCGTTACCAATCCCAATGCCCTTAAAGCCATATCCAGTAATACCATCTTTACAAATGCAGCACTGACAAAGAACATGGAACCCTACTGGGAAGGCCTTGGGCCTGTCCCCGATGGGCTCATAGACTGGCAGGGAAAACCCTATGACGGAAAGGGTATGGCTGCACAGGCAAATTCCCGTTTCACAACACCCGCATCCAACTATCCGCACCTGTCTGAATATTTTGAAGCAGAAATGGGAGTCCCACTCTCCATAATATTATTTGGAGGAAGAAGAAAGAGCCTAATTCCTTTGATTTACATGAGCTACAACTGGAACCATGGTGTGCTTATAGGAGCGATGCAGAGGGTTGAGACAACTGCTGCAATTGTGGGTAAAGTGGGGGTTTTGAGGAATGACCCCATGGCGAACATACCATTTGTCGGGTATAACATGGCAGATTACTTCAGCCATTATCTTGAAATGGGAAAGAGGGTGAGCAGTCCTCCGAGGATATTCAATGTTAACTGGTTCAGAACAGACTCCAGTGGAAACTTCATTTGGCCTGGTTACGGATACAACATGTTCGCATTGAAATGGGCCATGGACATGTATTATGAGGAAACAGACAGGTTCATTGAAACCCCCATAGGGTATCTTCCAACCGTAGATGCATTCGATGGCTCCGGTGTGGACCCAAAGAAGTTGCAGAGCATTCTGAGTGTGGATAGGAACGGCTTTCTGAAGGAACTGGAAGATGTAAAACCTTTCTTTGAAAAGTTCGGAGAAAGATTCCCCAAGCAGCTTTGGGATGAATATTACAACCTTAAGGAAAGACTAGAATCATGGAAGAGCTAATGATTGCGTGAAAATACAATCAAATTTGCGCAGGATGGAAAAGCAATAACATCCTTTTCCTTATATGTAAGGTTTAAAAAGGTTTTTATATGGTTAGCACTTACATTATAGTCGGATCCTTCGGAAGCAGGAATGTGATCTGGAGAATGATATGAACTATTCGACGCGTATGGTTTGCATGGGGGTTCCACGACTCTTTATTATTATTTCTTATCGATTAATTAATTGACAAAGTTTTATATATTTCTAAATATTTTTAAATATAAAAATAAAAATATTTATTATGTACTATGAAATAATGGTTTATGAAATTTGTGGTACAAAAACAAAAGGAAGTTGAGACAGTAGTAGTGGAAAAGCCAAAGATAAAGTTTGCCGCGTGTGGCGGAACATGGGTATTTTAATTATAGGGATAAAATGGGGTAACCAGCCCCAGATACATACTGTTGAATCTTTTATCTGATAATCCTTTTCTGACCATTTTGTGTATTGATTTTATTGTATCATCATCAAGAATAAATATGATTGATGCCCTCATTATTCTGGCCCCTGCTGCGACAAGGCTGGCATAATCTTCTATAGAGAGATAGGTATCAATCATCAGACGTGCACTTTCAATGACCTTTTGCGCCTCACCTTTTGCGATATAATATTCTGTTAGAACACAATAAGCAAAACTGAGATCCTGAATTAGTTCATTTTCTTTAAAAAAGTTGATAGATCTCTGAATTGCCTCCAGGGGTATTTTCCTTCTCTTGGTTATTATGTCCATCTCTATCTCCTGAAGAGAGCTCAGATGAAGAACACGGCTATTAGAAGTCTGCTGTGACATATAATATGCGTTATTAACATTCT
>JAKAYJ010000109.1 GCA_021816385.1 Thermoplasmata archaeon | reverse complement strand
ACCGTTCAACATTTAGAATTCAACCTCCGTTCTTGAGATATTATGCATTATTATGCACTTCCTTCTTGCAGTCGCTGGAATCCTCGATAACAACCTGATCTGGATGGTACAGGTAATTATTCTTCATTAAATCCCAGGAGGTACTGCCACTCACGATAAACGGGGTACCGCAGAGGTGTAATCCCCTGACAGCGATCGACAGTGATGACAATCGATCCCTGTCAAAGGTGACACCACAGTTATCGCACTCAGAAACCTTCCAGATCGGGTGCTTTAATTTACCACCACATACAGGACATTCGGAAGAAGTCCCCTCTGGATCTATGTATAATGTTTTATTATCAGATTTATAATCTATAAATTTTTGGAATAATCTATATGGCCATCTGTTAATATCTGTTCTGAATCTCTTAGATTTCGGAGTGTTATTCCTTCCCTTGCTGGCTTTATTATCTTTTTTATTATCCTTATATTTCTTTTTTTGCCCCTCCTTTTTTATATCTGTTAAATCCTCGAGCACAAAGCTCTTATCTTTGTTATTATCAACCAATTTGGTTGTTAGTTTCTGGAGTTTGTCCCTTACGATGTTGCGCTGCCTGTGCCGTGCCTCCTTAAGCTTTCTGATCCTCTTAGCGGGATTCTTGATATGTTTCTGTATTTTTGTCCTCTTCCTTACATAATCCCTTTGAGTTTTTGCTATGTCAGATGTGTCTATGGAATCAACCTTCACCACTTCATTGTTCTTTATAATGGTGTAATCGATGGATTTGAAGTTTAAATCAAAGCTTATTATATTGTTACTTATCACTGGTTTATTTAAACTTCCAAGCCTGAATGTAATGCATACTTTACTGTCTGTCAATAATACTTCAGAGATCGGGTAATTGGAGTATTCATTGAATTTCTTATTTTTATCAACAATATCGATGTATTCATATTCATTCGGCCTTATGGTTATTCTGAGTTTATCATCCTCTATCTTTGTTAGCTCAGAATCTATTCTCATCGCTAATCTTTCTGCTTTAATAACCTTTAATTTCCCATTATTGTTCTTCTTGTACGACCTCAGTATCGCTATTGCGGTTCTACATACAGGATTGATATGGTGCTTTGCATAGATTATATTATCATCATAATAATCTTTTAATGATCTCCTTAAAGCAATAGGTGACGGAAGATGATTATCATCTGATTTTGCTATTGAATATGCATTAAGTATTGCCTTATTTATTAGTTCTCTCATATCATTAAGATATTTTAGAATGGTATCATTTGGTGTATATCCGAACATTATAGTTCTTTTGTCGCCAGTGGATTTCCATGGATGTGTCATTCCTTTACTCCACCTTCCCTTTATCATCCGAAAAATGCAGTATCCTTGCAGTTCCTCTTTTCTCTAAGAGTGGCGCCCATTCTAAGGGGACGTAAGCAACATCCTGTGCATGATAATGCACATCCCTGTCGTACCACGCCAGAGAAATATTTTCCCAAAATAACATTGGAATTTTGGGTGCTTCTTTGTAAGGCAAATGAGAAGAATTATTCGATGATTGCAAATCTTCAGTTAATTGAATTTCTTCACTTACTTTATCATTTTGTAACCACTGGTTACAACTGGTTACACTTTTGGTTACGCTATTTTCTTTAGTGTTTTCTAGGTTCTTCTCAATATGTGTAACCATGTAACCACTAGAATCAATATTTTCTACATGAGGGCTCTCATCGATGCCCTCATGCGTGTATACATTTTTGCGTAAAGTGGTTACACTTTCTCGCGGAACCGCCTCTATACGGTCTCCAGAGGTGTAACCAGTACTGGTTACATGCTGGTTACACTGGTTACACTTTTCGTCTGGAGGCGGTTCTGGAGCGTCTCCGCTGGTGTAACCACCATAAGAATCTAGCCCAATGTCTTCCATTGGAACATACAAAACACGAGCTGGGCGCTGACCCACTCTCTCGGTTTTCCTATCGTAGAACACTTCCTTGCGAACTCCATAATATTTTGACAGTGATTCAGCAGCTTCGGATAGGGTAGTTTCCTGGAATGATGGCATCGTTTTTCTGAATTCATTGAGCGCAGTCTGTGTGATGACCCCCCATTCCTTCCCATCTCTGTCGGCTCTTTTGAACATCTCACGAATTTCATAATATGTTGTAGATTTTTTCTCATCTATAGATTCAAGGCTTTCTAGCAGCCCAATTCGTGATTTGGTCCAATCCACCAGGGCGAGAATGCTTTGCCTTTCCTGACTTTCCTCGATATTTACTTCCTCAAATTTCCTTACAAGTTTAATAAAAGTATTTTCATTTAAATAATCGGATAAAGAAAACGATATTCCAAGTGACCTATAGAATTCATCCCATAAATGTAATCCTATAAAAACAGCACCATAGAAATCTTCTCTTCTTGGATCAGAAAATTGATAACTGACGATTTTATTTTTGATTTCGAGCATAAGATCTTGTGGTCGTGAAAACTTTGAAACTATATGATTCACAAGCTCGATGCCGAACCCTCTTTTGAGTGGCTTCAATATTTCATCTGAAAAGGTTCTTCTCTGCTGTTGGCTTTTCATTTCAGTGGCATCGAAGTTAATGAAAATTGATCGGGCCATCAGGGCAGGGTCTTCTATGTCAATCTTGTTCCCTGCCAGAATAAGTGGTGTGCGCGCAGCATAGAGTTTTTTCGTTTTGTCTAGATTTCCCCTAGACCCAACAAATTGTTTCTGTGCAGCATCTTTCAGGGTTGTGGAAATTTTCAATGAGAATTTCTGCCCTTCGAATTTCGCGTTCTCGCTTTCGTCGATAAGCCGCGGGAAAGTTGTTCCAGTTATGAAATCCAGAAGTCTAAAATCAGACGTAACATCCGATGGGCCACCTTCCCCAACTCCATAAAGGAAAGAAGTGAATAACTGGCCAAGTGTTGTTTTTCCAGTTCCTCTTGGTCCTTTTAAAACAACAAGAGGCCAGAAGAAATCTCCATCTTTCTTCATTGCATAAGAAAATGGTGAAATAGCCGATATGCCGTATAGGAAGGCTAGAGTATCTCTGGGAAAGAATTCCCAAAGCCTGTTGAATCTCTCAAAATCTTCCTTTATATTTCCCCCATATCTCCTGAAGGATCTGAATACAAACCAGGGCTCAGTGCCCCTCGTTGCAGAAATATCTTTATCGGCTAGAGCAATTTCAAATTTGTTGTTGCTCTCATATATTCCAATGGCCTCATAGCTTTCCCTGACTTTTACCATCTTGGCAGAAATATAATATTCAACACACGCTGCTACAGCGAGTTTTATGTCAGTCGGAACAATCCCTGTTAAACCCGATTCAGTGATGAGGTTTGAGACTTCTCCTTTGGTTCCCTGATATTTCAGATCTCCCAGGAAAAATGTGAATCTGATTTGGTTTTCATCGTCCCCTTCACCATGCCATGCATCGGCAAGAATGAGAGGTTGTGAAAATATTTTCAGCTCGTCATCTATTTCCTGATCCTTGCCGTCCTTTGTTTTTATTTTTTTGTGAAGTACCCTGAACACTCCGTCATTTCTGCATACGAAGGCGGACCAGAAGGGCTCTTCAGGTTTGCCTTTGTAATAATAAGCCCATATCTCCCCTATTCCACGAGGCAGAAGTCTTACAATCTCTTCTATGAGATCAGCGGGAAGCCCTGAGTATCCATAATCCTTCTCATAGGCATCGCTGATAGCACGTATGCGGTCATTCAGCCCGTCATTATCGTTTTTGAGCTGCATTACGCCTCTAATGAACCGCGTCGTGTATTCCTCAGTCCATCTTGCCCGTGCTTTGAAAAAACTTGCTAGTCTGAGAGTCAATTCATGGCGGTTGCCCTGTCCTCCTGGCGGGGGGACGATCCATCGTGTGGCAACCACTTTTGCGATCGGATACATTTCATCCAATATACTCAATGTTGGAACAAGACTGTCTGGAGCATCCATGACAGTCAGAGTGCCAATCCGCGTGTACTGCACACCGCTTGGATGGTATGAGGGCGGTGCAACAACATACTTTCCCTCAGATTGTACGTCAATCTTTAGATTTGCAAATTTTGTTGATGGTACATCTTTATGCCTATAATACACATGGAAACCTTTTCCAGTTCGCACCACCATTGTTTTTCGAGCTATGACCTCTATATTTGGTATAACAAAAGGTATTGCCTCACTGCTATCGAAATCGACAACAACGAGCCCTCCGGAGACATTTCCACAGATGATCCCAACATTGAGGGATTCATCGGTAAACCATGCTTTTACCTCATTCTCCGTTGGAAGTCTATCCTGGTATTCTTTCCATGCTGGTATTGCAGGGACCTTGTCCCTGCTCCGGAGTGGGATTATGCTAAATCCCATATGCAGGTAGTCTAGGGCTTCCTGCACACTAGTCATTCCACGGCCTCCAAAAGTTCATAGAACGTAAGAGGGAATCTCCATGTTTCCTTCTCAAATTCTTTTAGAAGCTGTTCCGTCACCTTGTCCGGCATTCCTCTTTTTCTCGCCTCAGAGAATATGGGATCTTCTAATTCGATGGTCAGCATGGAAGGCATAATGGCACCTCCCAAGGTTCTAAAATTAATTCTGAACTATTTTGCCCGCTCCCCCTCGGACCCGTTGAAATAGGTACGTACGCGTTTGGACCCGTATTTATTTCATATTCGA
>JAKAYJ010000108.1 GCA_021816385.1 Thermoplasmata archaeon | reverse complement strand
AAGATCATCAAAGGCACTCATCATTTCTTCAATGGGGGTAGAAGGATCGAAGTTATGAATCTGGTAAAGATCAAGATAATCTGTTCCCAGTCTTTCAAGAGTTCTGTCTATGGCGCTCATTATATGCTTTCTGCTCATACCCCTGTCATTAGGACCGGGACCGGTTGGCATGAAACATTTAGAGGCAAGAACTATATCATCTCTTTTACCCTTTATCCACTCGCCAATAATTGATTCGGTGGCACCCGCATATTTAAAATCCTTTCCAAGAGGATAAGCATCTGCCGTATCAATAAAATTTATTCCAGCATTGTATGCTTTATCAAGTATCTGAAACGATGTCTTTTTGTCGCTCTGATTTCCAAACGTCATGGTTCCCATGCACAGTTCAGTAACCTTTAATCCAGTCTTTCCAAGATTCCTTATTTTCATAACATCATCCTTGATCCATTTTAGCAGTCTATTTAAGGGTTTTCAAGGAATATAAGTTCAATTCTTTGACCTTATAATTCGCAGTGTTTATATGAGAGTTATAAAGAAAAAATGACTATTCTGTCATTGAATTCATCAATATTAGTCATTTATAATAAGTATTTAATACGAGCAAAACTAATTTATAATAAATTTGATTAGGATAGTCATGGTAAATTGTCCTGTTTGTTACAGTTCTTTTGATAAAGGTAATTTTAATGGACTTTCTGAACATCTGCTTTCCGAGGCTTCAGAAAGTAATTATGAACATGTGTCCTGGCTGAACAGAAATATTTCAAAGGATAAGTTGAGCATGGAAGAACTTGAAAAGAGGATTTCAGAATTTTATTCCCTGAAAGATAAGGGAATTAAAAGATGGATTATAGATAATTTTGTGTTAAACTTCAGGGGAGAAAACCCACATCCATTTATTATGGCTATGCAGAGGTATGATGAAGATCTGCTGAAGGGTTATGCCGTGGAGCATCATCACTTTTTAAAGCAGTGGATAAAATCATGTGCATATGTAATCGCAAAAAGTGACTTTGACGACATACACGATTATGAGATGGAGAATATTATGACAGAGATGCAGGGGTTCGGGAAAAAGGAACCATCTCACCATGAACTACTAATCAGGATGGGGATTTCCCTTGGTCTAAGGAGGGAAGAAATCCTGAATTCAACACCACTGAAAGCAACTGCAATGGCTGTTAGAACATGGGAAAATATTGCCGAGAAAAGATCGTGGATCGAAATCATGGCTGCAATGCATTCACTCGAACTTGTTGCAAACAGGGATCTGAACAGGTATGGAGCAAGATATCCATATTTCAATCCAGAGATATTGAAAGAGAGGTCAGTGAAGCAGGAGGTAAAGGACTTCCTGAAAGAGGGGTATGAGGCGGATGTATCCCATTCCTATGTGGCACTGGATATTATTGAAAAATATGCAACTGAGGAAAATTTTGAAGATATACAATCAGCGTACCTGAATTCCGCAAGGGTTTTCAGCGAATATCTGGACGCAAGAATAGAACGAGGTGAGATGTATAAAAACAAACAATGAGAAAGGATGTGCATTATGTGACGCAACCTGGGGGGAATATTACAGGGAAATAGAAGGAGAGAGAATGTTCTTCTGCTGCAATATCTGCGCTGATATATTTGAAAACATGGTTAATGAGGTAAAGAAAAGGACAGGATGGGATAGCATTGACTACATAAAACTGATTGGGAACTACAGCAAGGGTAGAGAATGTGAGGCAATGTCTGGAGATAAAACCTACAGATATTATTTCAGGACATATGGAGATGGCAGAATGATGACTTTCGAGGATAGAAACTAGATTTCTATAAACATATGGGTTATCACGATCCTTTCATTGATTCTAGCATTCACCAGGGGTTATTACATCATTGAACAATGACACAAAACTTGATTGAACTTTTGCGGTTACCGTGTTAAATGTGCTTGGGTTCGGTTCGTATCCTGTATAGTTGGTTCCAGTCTGTGAATCCCAGTCCGTTACCTGTGTTTCATCATATTTAATACAGTAGTCCTTCGATCCGGAAACGTTTGCTATTATGGCCGAGTAGCCTGAGGGGGGGAACGATTCTGAAAAGCCGCCTTCTATCATTGACCACTGCTGATTTGGTGAAAGCGTGAAGAGAAAGCATACTATCCTTTTCTTATCCTGAAACTCAGCAACACAAAGTGGTGCAGAGTTATTACTGGTCCCTGAATCTGAAAGAGGGATTGCTGCGGTTGCAAATTTCTCGTTAAACCCTTCATTATTAATGTAAACTGGCCAGAAGGCGTTGCCGAAATAGTAGGTGTTCCTGAAAAGTAAAAATGACTGGACAGAATTTGTATTATTCTTGAAAGTCCACTCAACTGTCCCGTTTAACTGGTCAAACCAGGTCCAGCTTACCGTTACTTTAGGGAGTGTTTCCGGCATTCTTTTTTCTAATATTATCCCGCCAATTATCTCTGTCATACTGATCTTTAAGGACTAAAACTATATTTGACTTTTGGTATGTCGAAATGGTACGATCATAGTATTCAGTACTTCGTCGAAAACTTTTTAATTATCCACTGGGACATACCACCATTAACTGTCCGTGCATCAAAACCATATTCAGAAAGTATTTTTGAGGCCTCCCTGCTCCTGTTTCCATGGGCACATATAACCGCATATTTTTCCTTAACATCAAGCCTGAATAGGGCAGAATCTATTTCACTAAGCGGAATGTTTATAGATCCATCTATGAATCCCGATTTCAGCTCTTCCCTTTCCCTGACGTCTATAACATTGAATTGGTTCAAATCTCTCTCTAATTCTTTTACATCCATAGACTTAATTCTTGTGACAGGAAGTCCCATTGATGACCACTTATCCAGTCCATCTGAAAACGTGAATTTAACTGGAATTCCATATTCTGTAGCAAGCCTGCTTGCGTACTCTCCAACAGGTTTGAAAGAGGAGTATACAGCAATGGCATTATGATTTTTTCCCATCATGCTCTCAAGAATTTCCTCCCACGGCTCCATGGATATGGGATGACATATGGCACCTTCCGGATATCCAATTTCCAGATAGGGCATGGGATCTACATCAATGAGAACAGTTCCAGGATTCGCAAGTTCCTTCTTTATTATTTCAGTATCCATTAATTCACCTCTTCTTTATTGTATTCAATATTACTGCTCAGATTCCACTCTCTGATCCGCTTTGCGTTTACCGGAGGAGGTTTCAGTGTTTTCATGACCATACTGGAAAATTCTTCCAGAGATTTTGCTCTTAGAAACTGATTGTATCTTTTTTCATACCCTATTGTTGAATTGAATTTTGGGCTTAGAAAGAGGCCACCACAGGAAGATGATCCAGAATGGGATGGAAATATTTCTACATAGTCAGGGAGGACAAGTAATTTCTTGAATATGGTATTGTATTGATCTCTAATGGCATTTCTTATCATTTCCTCGCTTTCATATACGAGATCTGGTCTTCCCACATCTCCAACAAAAAGTGAATCTCCTGTAAATACACACCCAACCTCATCTGAACGGGATTTATCAATAGTTTTTATGACAATATTATCAGGAGTGTGACCGGCGGCATGCATAACCTTAATTTCAAGATTTCCCAGCGTGAATCCCTGTTCATCACGCAATTTATTAAATACAAATTCATTGGGTGCATTTTCGCTCATGGATACCTTGAGTCCAAGTTCTCTGGCAAGAGGTTTTGCTGCAGAATAATGATCAGCATGAACATGAGTGTCAACAATCATATCTATGTATAACCTTTCTTTCGCCGCTCTTATAACATAATTCTTAAACCCATAGGATTGAAGTGGATCTATCACAACCGCCTTCCCAGAAATTTCATCTCCTATTATATATGAAGAACAACCATTAATACTGTCGAGTATGGGAACGACATTCATTTTAGTTCGTTATAATACGTTCTTTATAAAGATTATTAAACAATAATTAAAATGTAATATAAAAGTTGATAAACACCTCATCTTCATTGTAACAAGAAAAAAATCACCCGGCTCCGTCAAAAAAACCAGTATCATTTATCTTCATTCATACCTCGAAAAGAATCCATGCATCCAAAAGTAAACTGATATGGGTATGCCTAGCAGGCAAAACTGAGGTAAAGATCTTTAAACTTAGTGTAACTTCATTTTTGCAGAAAATGGCTTTTAAATAGGTTAATAGCATCTTATTACACGAACAATAATCAGAAATACAATATGTCTACTGTAACGGATCATATGGCCAACGAGAGAACATATCTGGCATGGGTCAGAACAGGAATTGCAGTAATGGCGCTGGGATTTGTTGTAGCAAAATTCGGAATAATTATAAAAGAACTTGTGCCAGGTTCTTCAAACGTTACTGCTCCTTTTTCAGCCTCCATAGGAATAATACTGGTTGTGTCAGGTGGTTTCATGCAGGTAATGGCCCTGAGAAGTTTCATGAAAAACATGAAAAGTATAGAATCAGGAGATTTCAGGCCATCGTCAACTGCAATAGTAACATCAGGAATTCTGATTCTTCTGATCGCAGTGCTTCTGATCGCCTATATGGTATTAACACTCTAATTCAGTACCTGTAATACCTCTTTATTGACAGGTAAAACAAAGCCAATGAAATGCCAATTATGGATGACAGGAATATTATGGGAGACAGATCGAATATTGAGAGATGATTCAGC
>JAKAYJ010000107.1 GCA_021816385.1 Thermoplasmata archaeon | reverse complement strand
ATTGAGGAACTTTCCAGTAAATGGTAATTCTGAAGATCTTCTCAATACCATATTTTCTGAGGATGACAGCCCGTTGAAAGAGGTAATCAGGAAATTGAGACGGAAGCATTTCTCACGGAAGATGATAAAAAAGAGTTTCAATCTGCTCCTGGAAAGAAATTTAATAAAGATTTCCCCTGATCCGGATGGAAAACCGAGACTTGAGATATTGACTAATAATAAGAAAAAGTGATATACGACATTTTATTTATCCATCCTGTAAGGATGAAATCTATCTATCTGGTAATCGCTGTTATAATAATTGCATTAATGGTAACACCCATAATGAGTAATGCAGGAACTGTAAATACAGGAACTTCAAGCCATGGGTCACAAATGACCGTGAACAATTATGTCAATAAGCTGGAGAATGTAACCACGCCTCCATCAACATTTCCGACAGTTAAATATTATTACGGCAATGATAAATCATGCGCCATAACGACAAGCGACTGGACGAGCATTTTCACGAACGTTTTCGATGATAGATCCATAATAGCATATAATTTTTCTTCCAATTCAACACAGTATCTCATAGTTTTCGATATTACGTACCAGGGATTGAATCCATATGGTGTTGAATATGTAAACGCCCTTTCCCATACAGGAAACCTCTCGAAGAAACATGAGCTTGAAGCATTCTGGAAAACGGCAAATGAAACATCCCTTGTGAGTGGTTATACAAACTGGAAAGCTTTGAGTGCAGGAGCCTTCCCGGGATTCAGCTGGTCAAAACCAAAGATACTACCAAACTATCTTACCGAGGAATATGTAGGCGCAATGGTTGCCGTTGTTGTATCAGTGTTTGTGCTTTATTTTGTCTTCAACAGAAGAAAATAAAATTTTTTATCATAAAAGAATTTAATCCATACAATTATTACTAAAGGATAATAAATGAAAGTTATTTTAGGCATCACTGGAGCATCTGGAAGTATTCTGGCCCAGAGGTTTCTTGAAACTGCGAACGCGGAAATCCACCTGGTCATTTCATCAAACTCTGACCAGGTCATAGAATATGAAACAGGGCACGACTCATCGTCATTCAGGAAGATGGCAGCGTATTCGTATGACGATAAGGATGTGGCGGCAAGAATAAGCTCAGGGAGTTTCATATTCAATGCAATGGTAGTAATGCCATGCTCAATGAATACGCTGGCAAAGATAGCTGCCGGAATCTCTGATTCTCTCATAACAAGGGCTGCTGCAGTAGCACTGAAGGAAAGGAGAAGGCTTATACTGGTTCCAAGGGAAATGCCATTGAGTGAGATAGCGCTTGAGAACATGACAAGAATCACGAGGGCGGGTGGTATTATCGCAGCTGCCATGCCTGCATTTTATACCAAGCCAAAGAGCGTAGACGACATGGTTGATTTCATGGTCGGGAGGGTCATGGACCTTTGTGGCATGGACAACAGTCTTGTAAAAAGATGGAAGGAGGAAGAGAGAGATTAAGTATCTTGCTGATAACATGCTGGGAAGACTTGCAAGGTACATGCGAATAATGGGGTACGATACTTCATATCCTAACCTCGAAATATCGGACACTGAACTTATTGAGATCAGCAAGGCTGATGACAGGATTTTATTATCGAGAGACAGGCAGTTGTGCAGCAGATATATAAAATCCATATACATAGATTCAGACAGGATAGATGAACAGATAATACAGATCACAAACATTGAACGACCGAGAAGAGAACTTCTATTTTCAAGGTGTACTAACTGCAATGGGGTGCTTGTGAAGGGTGACAGTAACTGCAGGGAAGAATATGATCCAAGGAAAAAAGATTCTGTATATCACTGCCCGGACTGCGGCAGATGTTACTGGGATGGAACTCACTCCCAGAACATACTGGCCAAATTGGAGTCATTGAAGGTGTATTATGAAGCTCAGACAGAATGAGGAGGGATGGAGAGAAATACTGATAGAGAACATGGACGATCTATGGTACTTGAAGAATATCATCGATTCAGGCACAATAATAAAAAAAACTGTTCTGCGCAGGGAAGATAAGAGCGAAGACATGGAGAGAAGCAAGGAGACATCAAGGAAGCCTGTACTGCTGGAAATCAGGCCAGAAGAGGTATATTTCCAGCCATTCACGGACAGGCTGAGAATCCAGGGAATAATCATAAAGGGCCCGGAAGGTACACTGGGACAGCATCAGTCTCTGTACATATCTGAGGGGGAGAATGTTGAGATTCTTAAGGACCGGTGGGACAGGTCCACTGAGAACCTGATAAGGGATGCTATGCTGAAAGCATCTAACAATGCTCTTTTCATTGTTATGGATGATGAAACTGCAACATTCTGCATATTGAGGGAGTATGGACTCCAGACACAGGCCAGGATATTCTCAGGAAAATCCGGGAAGGAATATGCGGGAAATTATTCAAGGAAAACATACTTTGAAGAGATCATGAAGACACTTAATTCCATCAAATTTACAGGTCCAATCATAATAACTGGCCCCGGATTCGAGGGAGAAATGTTTGAAAAGTTTCTGAAAGAGAACAGCACGGGATTGAGAGTCAACTTCATACCATCCACAAGAGAGGATGAAAACGCAGTATTCGAAATAATCAACACAGAGGCAGTAAGAAAAATAATAGGCGATTCAAGGTCTTCCAGGGAGAGAAGGTACATGGAGCAATTCATGGAAGGACTGGCAAGAAATTCAATGGTCGCCTATGGGAAGGAAGAAATTTCAGGGCTTTCCCTATCAGGAGCTATTGACAAGCTGCTTGTTCTTGAAGATAGCTTCAGAAATGAGGACTTCCAGGAGATAATAGAAAACGTCAGTTCATCGGGAGGAGAGGTGATCATAATGAGTTCAGACGGAGAATATGGCAAAACACTGAAGAACTTTGGAAATATCGTGGCCCTTCTAAGGTACAACCCGTAAAAGATCGCAGCCTAATCAGCAGGAAACTCTCAGTTCGAATTTCAAATATGCACCTTCACTGCGTTTTGACGTTTTCCATCATAAGCTTATTCAGCGAGTCTTTTAACACCAAAAGATATGTATATCTAATACACATAATCATATGTGCCAGCTCAAAGACTAAACGTAACTCTTCCTGAAGATGTGTCGGAAATTCTAAGTACAAAGAAGAATAAATCTAAATTTCTATCAGAGGCTGTGAGAGAAAAAGCAATGAATGACAAAAAAAAAGAAATTATGGAGAAAGCTGAGAAGCTAAAGCATTACTATGAGTCTGATAGTGATCTTAAAGCTCTGAATTCTCTTGATTCTCAGGATTTTGTCGATTGAGTGATACAGTTGTATCAAGGAGATATCTGGCTGGTAAATCTCTCACCAACTGTTGGAGCTGAAATAACAAAAACAAGGCCATGTGTCATAGTTAGCAGTAATGAAATAGGTATTCTTCCACTGAAGGTTGTTGCACCCATAACTGATTTCAAATCTCATTATTCTTCCGTTCCATGGATGGTTGAACTGTCTCCAGATGGAATAAATAACCTATCAAAGAGATCGGTGGTAGATTTATTTCAGATCAGATCGGTATCCCAGGAAAGATTGATCAGGAAAACTGGAAACCTGTCGGGAGATGAGCTTAAAAAAATACAGGAAGCCATCAAGATAGTTGTTGGAATTTATTAATTTCACAAATATTTAAATAATGCGATCTGGAATACGACTGTCGCAGGATATGGAATGAAGGCGGGCTTTATTATTTCCCTTAACTTATTATGCACTCCTTGCAGAAATAAGCGAAACTAGCCTGATTTTATATTGCTATTTGTGTCTACGTATCCGTCAGATCTGATGGATTAGCTTCATGACGGCATGCCTTTGAATCTGAGGTAAATCAAGATCAATCAGATTTTTTCTGTATATCTTTTGAAATGCAGTGCTCCCTGTAAAGTCTGGAAGAAGAGACAGGGTAAATAAATAGAATCTTACTCACTAAATATACTTTCAATTTTTCACTGAACCCGTTTTTGAGGAGTTGGATGGAAATAATCTCATAATAACTGGCATTTATTATATATAGAATTTTATGGCACTACTTTAGAAACTTTTAGGTAAACACTGCAATAGATCGCAGCATAACCGTCTGGAAATCCTCAATTTTAATATACCTTCTGGATATCCTGAAACCACTGCGGAGGTTGTCGAGCTAGGCTAAAGGCGATGGATTTAGGGTCCATTCCCGTAGGGGTTCGCCGGTTCGAATCCGGCCCTCCGCATATTTATATTAAAGAGTTTAAATCTTATTCCCAAATCACTTCTAGACCGTGTACTTTTCGAAATACAGGATCATTGGAAATAAGTGATAAACTTCGACTCAGTGCCTCTGCCGCTATTAACCTGGCATGTAGCTCGGGAATATCTAGGGACAAAAAAATATCCCATCCATCTTCTGGAAAATTGGATTGAGGTATAAAAGAAGCTCCTCTTAGTTCATCCAGGAATTTCTTGATATCTCTCTTCGAATCAGCCAATCTTAGTCTCCCTTTCATTGCAATATAAATGAATTCTCCCATCACTATCTGCGGTACCAGAATCGAGGCCTCTCCCCTTTGGGCTAGAGAAAATATATCTGATGCAGGACTTGGCAAATTATCCTCTGGGTATCTAGCTAAAACAACCGTATCTATCAGGAAGTTTTTCGCAACTTCCACTCTTTTCTTAAGCCTCTAAGGTCTTTCTCGA
>JAKAYJ010000106.1 GCA_021816385.1 Thermoplasmata archaeon | reverse complement strand
GCATGCTTTCCGAATCTCCTCATGCTGTTAATTACACAATATACATAAACGGAAATCTTGTTTCACAGGGAAAATTCACAGGGACGGCGAATGTAAATTATCATGTCAATGCAAGCATAGCAACCGCACAAATAGGTGTGGGCTTTACGGTTTATCGTTTCACGGATCTCCCAATATCATCGATTCCGTTGAACGTCCTTTATGCGCCTCCACCCCCAGTGCCGATATATACTCAGATATTTCTGGATATATTTCAGGTTAAGGCTATGATTGGCGCTTTCCTGTCATTAGCTTTCGCTGTTTTAGTTGTGGGCAGATTAACAGTTGCGAAGAAAGAAAGAACAATAAACGGTGGATAATTTGTTTGAAAAACATAAAATGAGAAAAGAAGCAAAAGAAGTGCTTATACAAATGCAGGCACAGCAATATGCCAAAGAAAAATTTGATAAACAGCAGCAAGCATCTGCTGAGTCGGAGAAGGGTGAAACAGTAAACGAGTTTCAAAGGGAAGCGAATTACGAAGAGTTAAGCCGCATAATGTCCCTGAAAAATGACATCAGGGAGAATATGTTTTGGATAGTAATAGGGCTGATACTTTTAGTGGTGGAATACCTCCTGATTGGCGCTATATTCCTGCTATTCTCGGTTATAACATTTGGCTTGGTAGTCTATATATTCACAGGGAAATTCTACCATGTCCATACGCAGAAATTGTTTCTGATTAAATTAGAGCCAGACCGCCCATCATATATGGAATTTCTCAGGATTCCCTTCAAGATATTCAGGCACATCGACACAATGCGTCTTGAAAACTCCGTCATGACTCCAGAAGGCCCTGTTTATATGATAGACGATATAGAGTATGAAGGCAATATCCCGGTGAGCATAACATTCGCATATTCCCATTTTCCTGCTTATAAATTCCTTTTGAAAAAGGAAACATACGCTCTCATGGCAGAATACATAAACAAACTGGTAATGGTTGATTTCAAGCTGAGGTCTCTGCTGGATCTAAACACACATGCCGTTGCATCTGAAATGCTCAGAGAGAAGATGCTGAGGATAAACCAGGGTAAGGCAGAAGAAGCAGCAGAATTGCAGAAAGAGAGACAGCAACTAATGAAAGACATAGCTGAAATGTTCCACGACTTAGAGGTAACAGAGAAAAAGTCCCAAGTGCCGGAGGAGGATGTAGTTGACTGAAGAGAAACCAAAGAAAGATGCGAACAGGTTTATCAAATATACTTATAGCATGTCGGACTCAGACTGGGCCATAGAACAATTTTTCAGGGATATGGAGTTTGGCAATCCAGAGCTACTTCATAACGACTATTACATGGCTTTAAGAAGCACAATGCGTGAGAAAGCCGATCCTTCTGAAAGGGAGCCAAGAGTAGATCTTGTCTCACTCCTTGACAATTCAGGCAAACCAAAACTGTCAGATGCTTCCTCAGTTCAGATAAAAAGACAATCATACATGGAGATGATAGCCAAAGATCCCGGCTCAATGTATGATTTGAGCATATATGAGGAAATGAAGGCGAAAGAGGAACTAGAGAAAAAGATTGAAAAAATGCGTAAAGCAGAAGAGGAAAGGCTCTTACTTGAACAGGAGGAACAGGAACCGCCACAGGAAACACCCATTGAACCTATCAACAAAGACATTGAAGATAACCAATCTGAAAGTGTTATTAAGCCTCCTGAGCCACCATTTCAGTTTATGGGTTATTTAGTGCCTGTTGATAAATGGCAATCCATAGCCAATCAATCACAGGCATTTGAGACCATACTGAAAGAGGCTTTCAGAGAAAGGGACTGGCATGAGCTAATTCCAACCACAATAAAGAACACAAACGAGTTCAGGATGTATGATTACCTTGTTTCACGTGAACGCCTTACTGAAGAAGAGATAGACTGGGCAGCTACGCTTTACGATTCAAGCCTTACAAGGATTGTGATGTTTCTTGAAATCCATAGAAGCCAATTACCATCTGCAAAAAAGATACAGAAACACATAGAGCAAATCATAATCAAAAGAAGAATGCAGATAGTGAAAAAGGATCTTGCTTCGATAAGAGAGCAGGAAAAAAAGAAGAGATCCCTGATAAAACAGATAACGTGGAGAATCAAAAATGGCTGAGTTCATGGATGAATTGCATGAGCAGTTCAAACTTATCAGGATGCTTTCGAATAGCGCTCCCTGGAATACACACGGTGTTAACTCCCTCTTACGAGCTTTGGTGACATTCGATAAACTTATGGCGGATTATTATGATCCACCATACAGACAGATAAGAAGTGAAGTTTCAATAAGATATGGCCAGATATATGCTAATACGCCAGACGAGGAATTTATTTCAGCAGGTTATTCTATTGCCCTCTACTGGATTAAGGGCCTGAGTGCGCTTCTTGGCAGAAAGGGATTCATATCAGGAGAAAAGACTGCTGTGGTGGATGATAATGTTGGAGCTAATCCTGCATTTGAGAATCCAAACTTTGCACAGGACGATGATTCACCGGATCAGGATCAGAATGTTGGGGAGTAAAGATGGAAGGGAAGATTGAAGATAATAAAAGAGGTAAAAGGCCCCTTGTAGAATCTGTCAGTCTTAATCCTATTTTTGATAATGGCGCTATACAACAGGAGAGGGGTTTCCTTGAGAGTTGGGCTTTAAAAAGGAACAGAAATAACAGGCCTGTAAACATAGTCTTCACAGGTGAAGGCGGATCGGGAAAGAGTTACTCTGCTATAAGGCTGGCATTAAATCTCGATCCAAATTTCTCTTTGAGGAACATTGTTTTTGATACCAAGGCGTTTTTAAACAGGCTTAATTCAAACTTACCTCCCGGAAGTGTTATCGTATATGAGGAGGCAGGAAACGGATTGAACGCAAAGCGATGGCATGATGAACAGGTCATTATATTCGGTGAGACCGCTGAAACCATGCGTTATAGGGGTTATATGGTATTCTTTACAGTACCCCGATTGCCATTCATAGATAGCACAACAAGGCAGCTGGTTCAGATGCTTCTTGAATCCACTTCAACCAAGGGCAGGGCGAGGATGCTCTTTATAACACCATCTGCAGACAGAAACGATAACAAGCCCTGGTATCAATATCCAAAGTATCAAAAATATGAGAATTACAGAATGGTCACTTATGAACACAGATATGTAAACTTTGCAGTGCTGCCAAGAAGGATTGCCATACCCTATGAGGAGAAGAAGGACAGAATCCTTTCTATGAGATACAGGGAGAGTGAAAAGATATTGCTTGAATCTGAAAAAGATTCCATGAACTTCGTCAGGGAGAAAGGAATCCGACTTACGTGTAAGGCTTGCAGCTATCAATTCCAATATACCAAGGCTGCCTGGAAAGTTAAATGTCCAAGGTGTTCCAATCCAATAGATATACCACCAGGTTTGAAACCATTTGTTGGTACGGAACATGATCCACTGGTATATGCTCCAGATGGTAGCATGGGATATTATGGTGGACAGGGAACATCGTTAGGGCCAAACCCTGACAATGCAGAAATGGATAATACAGAGATTACCCCCTGAAAATCAGTGCCAGTACCCAGGTGATGCTATCACAGTGCTATTATAACCAAATTAATCGGTCTTAGTGCCAATATCGCCTTTTTGGTTTTTACTATATTATTAATTAATTAACGCGACACCAAAAATTTTTCGTTTTATTTATTTAATAATTAAGTAACAAATTTAGCAGACTTGTTCGGCTTTGGTCTTTACAATTTTTGAAACTCTGAAAGTTTTGTTATGTTCGAAACGGAGATCCAAGATTGCCCCCTGATCAGAATCAGATCTCCCAAAATTCCTATTTCGGAATAATCATATCCAAATAAGCCCATTGAAAGAAACCGCTTTGATATAATTATGGTTAGTATGATAAAACGTGGCTTAAATCGTTTGTAATCGATTCATATTATAATAAGCCATTTTAAAGGCTCTGCTGATTAAATCAACCAGACATTCGTTTTAGTATTTAAAGAATGATGGAAAAAAGCTCCACATGTATGTACAAATATTCCACTACTTTCTGCCTTTAAGGTGTGGATCAGCCTTATGTTCGAATTTGTTTGCTGCCTCATGTGCAGGAGTGTATGGTAACTTATCTCGTTCCCGCAGGTTGATCTCAACCATCTCATGAACATGTAACCTCTTTCTCTTTTCAGGATTTGTCCACCAGTCCCTTCGAACAATGACGGTGTTAGGCTTGATGTGGTATTTCTTCGAAATGCGTGGCTCAAGCCAGTTCAAAGCAATGTAATCTCCCATCTCCTTTCTTGACCTTACAACGAATCTAACCTTTATCCGCTTCTTTCCATCTTTTACCCAGAATACACGTTTGGGCTTCTTCTTCACTTTTTCGGACGTTCTCTTCCTGCCAAACAAGATTATCTCCTTCTTTTGGATGGAGGGCGCCAACCTTCTTTCTTCATTCGATTCCGTGTGTCTGCCCTTATTGATGAATAGATCTTATTTTCAACGCTTGAAAAGGATGCATAGATGACCAGGGATGCAAAAATACCAATAATGCTCATGGCCACAATGACAGTAACCTCGTACTCGGTGATGTGAAATTCGAAGATCCCAAAATATGATTCGATGAACCCGAAGAGAAAACTGCTTGTTATCGATGCAAGATATAGCATGGGATCTTTCAACATCTTTGTATTCAACCTCAACCCCTCAGAATCGAATAGGCA
>JAKAYJ010000105.1 GCA_021816385.1 Thermoplasmata archaeon | reverse complement strand
ATTTTGAGAGATTTTCAATGCTCACAGCTGCACCTGCATTTCTCCTTTGATCCACAGGATCCACTATGACTAATGGATCTTTGAAATCCTTCTTTCCATGGCCTTCAATATCTATGGATATTTTTCCCTTTGAAGTGGAAAAGAAATCAATCACACCATGGAATGATCCGAAGTGAACAACGAGCAGCTCACAGACGTACCCCGAGAATCCTTTCACACTTACCTGTGAACCATACAATCCCGAGCTTTTCAAAAATGCCTTTAGCAATCTTACCTGATTCCTGCCATCTATGCTCAGATGCTCATTGACATATTGTGTGTGGAGGGGACTTCTGTCCACTGCAGTTATAATTTTCTCGCCTTTTGACATTCTGTAACAGGGAACAACATCCACCTTGAAACCTAGATGATGCCCGGAAACGTAGGGGTGCTCGGCATACCTTTCATTACCATCCCTGAGCACATTGTGACCCACAAGAAGACCGAAATTTATGATTTCCTTGAGTGAATAGCTCCTGTCAAATGCAATGAAAATATCTATGTCTGGGTCAATGAAGGTCCCTTTGGAAACAGAACCAACAAGAATTGGTTCGGCACGAATCTTAAGCCTTTCACACTCTCCTTCTATTTTACTGATAAGTTCCCTTGAAGCTTTAAGAACATTCTTCTCTTCTTCCCTAGAAGGTAATATATGATGTAAGGCCCTTTCAGTGACATTCATTTTTGTGTCAGATCGATAATTGCCTGAGCAACTTCACCATCAGCCTTGGTCAGAGCAGCTATTGCTTTTTCCCTGCTCACACCTGTCTGCTCCATTATAAGTTTTAGGTCATCTTCTGGAAAGGACTTTTCAGCTTTTTGCTGCTGAATGGATTTTGGCATCTCTTTCATCTGTCCGGTTATCTGAAAGTACTTTTCACCCTGTGCCTCAACTATGGTAACGGAAGCTCCGGATATGACATAATCCTTGTTAAGTCCATGAAGCGTGACCTTGTTTACATCCGTCATGTCGGTAGTTTTAATTCCCATTTGGGCCATCATTCTTCTAACTTCTCTGGAATTCATTCTCCCCGGGATCATTATTCGAGCATACTTTGCTTGGATAATATTTTTGTGAAAGGCATTAATCGTTGCCTGCCTTTACCAGAAAATCAGCAGGCAATAAAGGCAAATCATCTGCGAGCTGGCATTAATTTCTCTTATAGTCCATATTCATCCCTGGGAAGTTTCAAATGTAACAGGAAAATAACTTAAATAAGAATCCCATACAGACGAGTCCAAGCCGTGGTAGCTCAGTTGGGAGAGCGCCAGACTGAAGATCTGGAGGTCGCTGGTTCAATCCCGGCCCACGGCATTCCTTTAGAAATTCCAATATTTTGTTATTTCTGTAATTACTGTTGTACCAGATTTATGCAAGCGTTTGGAAGGAAGCAACGGTAATTTATCATGCCTCCAATCAATTTGCAAGTCAATAACTTTATAGAAGATTCACTCTCAATCATCAAAAGAAATTTCGAACCCTGATGAATGAATAAGGCTTAGACTCATCAATTAAGGGTAAAAAAATGAATATCCTGTACCAGGTATCTCATGCTGGTAGAGGGTGGAAATTGTCAGGGAGATTTAAATTGTCAAATATTAATATTTACTTTGTAATGAAATATAAAGTTAAAAGAACTATCAATAATGGGATAGAATCTATTATAAGTAGAGTAGGGACTATGCCTTCAATAGTTCCTTTCTTGCCAGAACCATTTGGGCATACATCTTTGCACCTACCTGAGTGAACAGATTCATTGCTTTGTTCAGGGAATCATCTGATTTACTCAGGTTTCCGTTACTGTGATACACAGCTGCCAGCAGAAGCAGATCTCGACCTGCGAAAAATTTGAATCCCAGATCTTTCCATATGGCTGTGGAAGCTGTTAACATATCTTCAGCCTCGCCGAATCTATTTTCCTTCATGGCAATGATCGCTCCTGCCCGGGAATGAAGAGCAGCAAGCCATTTTTGATTCAATTTTGAGACCATCTCTCCCAAGAGATGATACCGTTTTTTTGCCTCGTCCATATGTCCGATCCTTGCAAAAACTTCCGAGGAAGTAGATAAGATTAAGGCCCTGGGCAATATTGTCTCAATGGTAAAAGGCTTATCTCTATATGTGTTTTCTGCATTTTCTAGAGCTGTAATGAAATTGTCATTATCTTCAGAGTCTGTATAATAAAGGAGTTCAGGAACAATCTGGATGAACCTGTATTGCATTCCCTCAGCCCTGGCAATACTGCTGATGCATTTTAAGAGCTCATCCCTGTCTCCATTTGCAAGATAATACCAGGAGAGCACACCATTCCTATAGGCATTGAAGTGAATTTCAGTTTGCGTTCCTTCCATACTTATGAGATCCTTTCTTGGAAAATTATTAAGTTCCTGCTTTGCTTTCTCGAACCCCTTCAAAAATACTGAACAAAAATAAATATCCTCGATTTTCACTATATCCTTAAAGACGCGGTCTCCTATACGCTCACAATCTTCAACGCCTTGATCGAAAGAATCATTGGCATTCTTGATATCCATCATAGCAAAAAAATAATAGTTAGCAATACCATCGTAACAATTTCTTCTTGCAGTTATAAGTCGAACTTCTTTCTCGTAAGATGGATCAGATAAAGAGTTTATAAGATCCTTAAGACCTTTAATAACAATTTCAATATCATTCTCTGATTTTAAGTCCATGATAGATAATCTTGCTATTTCTGCATTAAATCTAATGGACTTGTCAGAAAGACTGCCAATCCTATCCCCGTTTTCCTCTATGATTCTCTTTAAGATATCTGACACTCTCTTTGCCTCGTTTATGTCACCGTGATTCTGGGCTGTCGTAACATAGGAGACTAAAAAACTCAATCTTGGCTCAAACGTTTCGCCGGATTCCGCTATGCCCTCCACCTCCCTGTATACCTTCCGGAGGTCAGCTGTTCGCTGCTGCACATAGATCCTAGCCGCTTCGATGAATTGTCCATCATCACCTATTTCCCTAAAAATGTCCATAGCTGATGCTGCATTCTTATACGAATTCACAGGATCAGTCTGCGTCAGACCCCTGGCAATCCGTAGGTGCAGGTTTGCACTTTCCATTTTCTTTTCATTGGGATCCGCGAATTTGATAGCAGAGAGAATATCAAGGCAACTCTCATATGCACTGGTTGCTCTGGAAATTTCCCCCATGGAGAAGAGAAGATCTGCCTCCATCTTCCTGTATTTGAGCGCTTTTGCGAGACTGCCGCCTTCCTGAAAGTGCTCAGCAAGACTTGAAATTGATAAACCGTCCAGATTCTCTGCCGGTATACTCTGTTCCATGATCTCACCGATTCTTTCATGCATCCTCTTTCTGCGCATCATGCTGATATCCTCGTAAAGTGTTTCTCTGACCTGCGGATCGGTGAAATACAATCTGACAGAACCGAGACTGCCCTTTCTTTCAGAGAGGAATTTTTTCTCTATAAGATCCTCCACCAGTGCCATGAACCTATCCTCGTTATCTATCCCGGAAAGTTTCATCAGTATTTCATAATCAAAATCCTGACCTATCACTGATGCTGTTTTTAAGAGGTTCAGATAATCCTCATTCAATCCTTCCAGCTTTGATCTCACGATGCTTCTCAACGATGTGGGAATTCTGAGTTCTGAAAGCGAATCCCTGTCCCATGTTCCGTCATCTTTCTGATATATCTGTCTCTTGTCTATGAGATACCTGAGGGTTTCCTCCAGAAAGAGGGGGTTACCGTATGTCTTGCCATATATAAGATTCAGAAATTCATCAGAAATATTATCAATGCTCTCACCAAGATAATTTGAGATCAACCTTCTCGTATTTTCCCTGTCCAGATTGTTCAGTTCAATGATTTCAAGGGATCTTGCCTTGATGGCACCCTCCATGGCCCTGAATAATTCCGATGACTCGTCCAGAGGATTTGAAGTTCCCGCCAGTATGGTTCTCTGAGAACTAAATGAATCATAATAATATCTGAAGAAATTCAGCGAGTATGAATCCATGTATTGAACATCATCGAAGGAAATGAAGAGGGGATTCTCACGTGACATGTTTTCAATGAATACCGATACTGCATCGTAAAATCTCGTCCTTTGCTGCTGTGGATCTAGGCCTGTGAATTCAGGTACCTTGCCCAGTCTTGGAGCAATCTCTGGAACAATTTTCTGCATCTGATCCGCATAGTCTCCGCATATCTTGTAGATGAGTTGCGTTGGCTGGGAGGAAATATATTCACGGAAAACCTCAGAGAGTGTCTGTCCTGGTACACCTGCTCTGTTCTGAGCACACCTTACCGACAATACAGTGAAACCCCTCAAGGTTGCGTATGCTCTGGCTTCCTCAAGAAATCTTGTTTTACCGGAACCGGTCTGGCCAACTATCATAACCATGGATCCTGATCCTGTCAGAGCACTGTCTATTAATGATCGAATCTTATTAATTTCATTCTCCATCCCAACCATTGGTCTCTTGTGATGACCTGAGGATGTGGATGAGAAAGATCCTGTAAATTTACTGCTTAGGCTTTCTTTATCGTTGCTGGATATAAATTCACCCTGGTACTTCAACGATTTAAGCGTTGAGATCAATTCTGAAGCAGACTGGTATCTTTTGGACGGATCCTTTGACAGCAGCTTCATTATTATTGATTCTAGATCTTGCGGGAAGTCATTTCTTATTCTCCTGATGGGA
>JAKAYJ010000104.1 GCA_021816385.1 Thermoplasmata archaeon | reverse complement strand
TATGGCTTTCAAGCACTGGAAGCCTTCAATCGAGGAGATCGTCATTCAACTCAGAGATAGGGGTTACGAACGGATAAACCTACTTCCACTTTTTCCCATCAGGAACACGAGTATCCAGGGAAGCTACATAGACCCATTCCATAGGGTACTTAAAAAATTAGATTATAATCCTCAGGTACGCCTGGTAAGTGGCATGACAGATGCGCCCAGTCTTACTCAATACTGGGTTGAGTCTGTGAAGAAGACTTATAGAGATGGGGATTTCCTCCTTTTCAGCGCCCACAGTCTACCACACACCATAGAGCAGGAAACCGAATATTACAATATATTCAAGAACTGGTCCGGGCAGATTGCAGGGAGCCTTGGAATAAAGGAGTTTAATTTTGCATTTCAGAGCAGGGGATCATACGGAAAAACATGGCTGGAACCAAGTGTTTATCAGGTACTTGAAGGTATTGAGCAAGGCAGGTATAATAATATCGTTACAGTACCCATAGGCTTCATTTACGATCACCTGGAAGTGCTGTATGATCTTGACTTTCTGTTCGGGAAAAAGGTTTTAGATAAGGGTATGGGATACAGGAGGGCTGAACTTCCAAATAATTCAAGCCTTATGGTGGAAACAATAAGGGAGTGTACGGAGATGATGAATGATGAGTGATTTGAAACTGTTTGCATATGACCTTGAAGATTTTATCAAGAGTATAGTGAAGAAACACACGGAAAGTGATATAACGATTTATGGAAGAAAAGATGAGAAAGGAAACATAACACTGTTTTCTCCGTTGAGGTATCCAGATAAGATTTCTTCACTGACAGACAGCATGACACTCTCGGACTACTGCCTTATAAATGGGAGGAAATTCGATGGGTTCCTTGGGGAGAATATTATATGTGCTGACCTTATGAACAAGAAAAATGGCTTATTCATTACTGATTCGTTCACAGATACTGGAAAATTAAAGAGTATCATAAAAGGTTCAAATCTTGAAAATTACAGGATGTACGATGGTAATGCAATGGACATGCTAGAAACTCTTGATAGAAATATTGTGAAACCGGATCCAACGGGTAATGTGAAGGTTATAATAGATCACTTCTTCAAGGTTAAAAGCGTTGGTACAGTCATTCTGGGATTCGTACTATCTGGGACACTGAAGAAGCATCAAACACTTTATCTCAATCCTGCCGGAGTTCAGGTCCAGGTTAGATCAATACAGATGAACGATGTTGATTTTGATGAGGCCCCAGCTGGATCTAGAGTTGGAATAGCCCTGAAAAATGCAGATATAGAATCTATCGACCGAGGAGCAACCCTCTCGGAGGAGATAGAAATTCCATTAAAGGAGATTAGGGGGAATATAAAGTTTCATAGGGCTGTTCCAGAAGATGCACGGAAGGATGGAGAAGTATTCGTTTCAGGTCACTTCATCTATTCCCGTGGTATTATGGAGAATGGCAAAATTACAATGGATAAACCTGTACTTCCCTGGGATGATTATATTCTGATAAAACCTAATGCAAAACCCAGGGTGATTGGGAGGATCGACAGGCTCAGTGAGTGAATTTGTAATTCCCGGTTCTGGCCATTTCTATCTTTTTATTTATTGATTCTTTCGTGCCTATATCGTGCCTCATGTAATATCCTCCTCTTATTCTCCAAAGATTCAATTCCACCATGTTCGATGCCTCAGGTATGGAATCTGCCTCTGTCATTATGGCTATAGCTCTTGAATTTGTCATCTTGACCTCTTCAAGCTCACCTTCAACGGATGAATAGAAGATATGTACATGGTCAGGAAGGTCTTTGGTATTTATATTAAGGGTTCCAGGCTTTGGGTTTATGCCATAACCTTCCGGGACAAGATATTTCAATACAGAAGCTTTCCTCCTGAAGGTGATCTTTGTGCTCTTGAGATCTGCATCAGCTATCTTGAACATTAAATCAACTGAATTACCTTCCATAAGCGTGACTATATTCATCCCTTCCGGATCGGCAAGCCTTCCATTAACTTCTATTACCTTCAGATCATCTTTCGTTTGCATGAATTGAACATAAAGGACTCCCCGGAAAAGCAATCCATCCTGGAAAAGTGCTTCTATAAACCTCTTGGAAATATCTTTTGCTCTTTCATATATCCCCGGTCTCATGAAGGGAAGCTTGAGTTCTATATCGGTTATTGAACCCATTCCCCCGGTGTTTGGTCCGAGGTCGTTCTCGTATAATCTCTTATAGTCCTGTGCGACAGGAGCAAAGATTGAGTTTACACCATCCGTAAACAGTTGCATTGAGAATTCCTCCCCATATACGGCTTCTTCAATAAGCACCTTCTTATCCCTACGGAAAACCTCCTGGGCGTATCCTATGGCTTCGGCCCTGCTGTTGAAATGCTGGTCAGTTATCTTTACCCCTTTTCCTCCTGTTAATCCTGAGGGCTTTATGGCGAATTCAAGATTCGTGTTTGAAAGCATTTTCTGTATATCATATTCATTGTCCAGAACCTCATATTTAAGGTTTCCCGGAATTCCGTACCTCTTCATAAGCTGTCTCATGAAGATTTTTGAACTCTCGATCTGGAATGATGCTGACGTTGGACTTGCAACCTTGATCTTGTTGTATTCAAGTTTGTCAACCAGATTGGTTTCAAGGTAACCGTCTGGACTTACATATACGAGATCTGGCTTCTTGTCGATTATGAATCTCGCTATCAGATCAGTATCCATGGATTTTGTTACTAGCGATTCACTGCTTATTGATCTTATTGATGGGTTGTCATTTGGCATTATGGAGATCAGCTCTGCCCCATCCTGAAACAACCTTCTCGCAAGAGCATCTTCCCTTCCACCACCACCTACAATTGCAATTACTTCACTCATCTTTTATCTCACTCCCCCTTTCATCCTCCCTGTTTACAGGTATCTTCTTTTTTTCCATATTAAAATATTTATAAAATTTACCGGTTAATTCGTAAATTTCTGTATTACGATATTTAACTGATTTAATAAATCCTGCTCTCTTCAGGGAGTGTACCAGGAAGTCACCCTGCATCTTGAACTTCTCCTTGACTTCCCCCTTCATGGTTCTGTCATTGTTGAGTATTAGGGTGAGCAACCTGATCTGTTCAGGAGATAATTCTGGCTTTGCTACACCTTTTACCAGATCTGAATATTCATTTTTAAGGACCATCCTGTATTTCTTTCCTGCATTGCTTATTGTTATACAGGTTTCCCTTCCAGCGTATTCCCTTATCAGTTTCCTCAACTCCTTCTTTATCATATTCTGGTCTTCCAGCAGGATTGAGGATATTTCTGTTATACCTACAGGTTCTTCCGCTGCGAACAGGATAGCTTCTATCTTTCTTTGGATATCCACCTTTCCTTATTGACTCTTAATATATATTTTTATTTTATGCACATATTTTAAACGGGTGTCTCGTATTTCAATACCACATAGATTTAATTTAACTAATTGATAAGGGATAAGAATGTCAGAACATAGCGATGAAACGCTTCTTGGAACCCTTGAAAACGGCCAGAGAACAATGAAACCAAATGCTCTCTTCTATCTCTGGTTCGGATCAAATCTTACAGTTGCTGATTTTGCACTTGGAGTCCTGGTTGAGTCCTATGGACTGACAGTTTATTATACTGTTATAGCACTTTTAATAGCGAACGTTTTTGGAGGATTGCTCGTTGCTTTCATGAGCCATCTCGGTCCAACAAGTGGTATGGGACAGATGGAAATATCAAAAAAATCATTCGGGAAAGGAGGCGGAAAGATATTTTCCCTGCTCCAGTTCATGAACACCATTGGATGGTTGTCAGTCAACCTAATCATATCATCAAGAGCACTACAGTTCATTCTCAGTTCAAGAGATTCTTACAACCCAAGCTTCATGGGTATTAATCTTCTTGAAATTACCTCGCTCATAATTGTGATGGCTGTAATAGCAGTGACAATAATTTTCGGTCACAGGTCAATCAAAGCATTCGAGAAGATAATGTCCGTTGTTCTCGGAATACTTTTTGTGATACTGACATATTCAATTATTACCAGTCCTTCAGGGTTCATCTCTTCATATACAGGCACTTTTTCAATAATTTCATTTGCTTCCATAATTATGCTGTCGTTTTCTTACATCATGTCCTGGGGCCCTTATGCAGCAGACTATTCCAGATATACACAGAAAGGCCAGTTTTCATCAGCAAAAGCTTTCATTTATACATTTTTGGGTACTGCACTAGCGTCATTTCTGGTTGAACTTATAGGCTTTTACGTAGGGATTGATTTGAATCTGAGTGGAGTCTTTTCAAACAGGCTGTTTGTGCCATTACTGGGTGGATTCTGGATACTCGGATCACTTACACTCTTTCTCGGTGGTCTTGCTGCAAACTCACTTAATCTTTATTCCAATCTTATGTCCATAAGGTCTCTTGGTTTTAAAAACGGCAGAAATTATATCATCCTGGCCATAGGAATACTCACGGTTGCAATGGGATTCATCTTTTATAATACATTCTCCTCCTATTTTGAGGGATTCCTTTATGTTCTAGATTACTGGATAACGCCGTGGATTGGTGTCATGATAGCAGAATTCTTCCTTGTTAAGAGGAAAGGAGGCTTTTATGCTAACATAAACTGGAACCCTATTATAGCCTATCTACTTTCAATTGGCATCTCCATTCCATTCATGGATACCATTCAGTATTATTTTGGTATATACATACCATTTTACTCTGCAACTTCCGGTGTTGATTTTAGCTATGTAATTTCA
>JAKAYJ010000103.1 GCA_021816385.1 Thermoplasmata archaeon | reverse complement strand
GCTTGAACGTTTTAACTGTTGAAATATCGTACCTAAAGCTCACGAAGTTGTCATACGCCTTTCTAAACAGAAATTCAGGATAATAGCGTTTCCCTTCGTTCATATGGATTATTCCGACCAGCCTTCATCTTTTTTTGACAAGCATAGAGACTGCTGATACAGACTCTGTCCTGGGAGATCTATATGAGGTATCTGAGAATTTCGGAATACTTTCTGTATGCTGCCACTCCCTTTTCAGTGATTTCTATTATGACACGAGGGCCCGAGCTTCGGAGAATGGTCCTTACATTAACCAGACCATTCGATTCAAGCTTTTCTATGTGATTGCTGAGACTTCCTTTACCGATAGAAGTTATTGTGAGTAGTTCAGTAAATGTCAGTTTTCTGTTCAGTGCAAGTGTTATGAGTATTGACAGCCTGGCGGTTGACTTCATAACAGGCTCGTTGAGCAGAGTACTCAATTTTTCCAGCTTCAGATTGAGCTCATCCCTGGTTATTTCCCTTGAAGAATCGGGTGGAGAAGACACCTTCAACTGCACTCCTCTGCGTTCAGATTCTGAAGGAGCTCATCACCGGCATTGACGAAGGAGAGAACAGAAGCAAGTAGCCAGACAGCCACTGTTGGAATCCATGCGTAAGCATAATAAGTTCCTCCTCGGGTAATTATAACCGAGATTGTTCCAACAACGTCGCTGAGTACAAACATGCCTATGGCAATAATCGCTTCAAATGGAACTCTTCCCATTGACTGAGAAACAAATCGATAAACGAAAATAGCAACCAGCCCAAGTGTCACAGCCTCGAAAAGCACCCCGTCAAATGTCTTGAATATCCCGGTTGCCAGAAGCACCACCATTAGGATGAGTGCTGCAAGTAAGGCATACTTTAGAACACCATCCTTGAGGCTCTTCGAACGAACCCGAGAAAGAGATTTTTGCAGCTTGGAGGCCATGGCTGCCCTGCTGAAGACAAAACCTGAAAAGTATGACGCAGCTGCAATAATGATGCCGTAGGATATTCCGAAAGCAACGTCCTGGAAAATAGGTTGCCTTATTGGGTTTAGAATGTTGGGAATGTAAATGAAGAGGAGTATAGCTAGGGCCCAGATGGCATAATATATTCCCCATGCTCTCCTCAGTATGTAACGTTCCATTGCCATTGCCCTGTTTCCGACACAAATGAGCTGCCTGGCTACGTCTTCAATTTGATGATCAGTCATACCTGCCTTCCTTCCTCAATAGATGCTGGTCTGATCCTGGATACCAATATAATAGATATTGCAAAAAGTAATACTATCCAGAAAAGCAGTGAAACTATGAATATATTGGTATTGAGCAGAGTTCCGCTTCCTCCATTGATGTTGATCGGTGCCCTGTGACCATAGTAGGTTGTCAGCAGGAGTCTCTGTATGTCAGAGAAAGGACTTGCGTATATAACATAAACGGGAAGAGGTTCTCCAAGGACAGAAAATGCAAAAATGTATGAAATGATCTGTGGTACAAATGCGACAAATGAAATACTCTTTAGTCCTGCGTAATTATTAACTGACACAACTAGAATAACTGCAATCAGAAACATGAAAATTCCTGCTAGAAAAAATACCCCAAGAGACTGTAACGGCATTGCTGGAATAAGCGAGTAATGTGATTTATAACTGTACATCAGTATGGAAACTGCCATCAATACCACCCCTATGATTGTGGATACCACTGCGGTTCCTGCCATCAGGCTCAAAACATAAGTTGATGGCCTGAGTTTTGTAAAACGGAATGAATAGGCTAGCGACGAATTTGCATAGTAAACTGAATACGATATGGTCGTAGCTATGACTCCTGATGCAATGAGGCCTATTATTGAATACCATACTGATGTGTATCCTAGAGACTCCTGCCTAGAGGTCATGTTGAAGCCAAAAACAAAAGCACCCATGAACAGCCAAAAGACTGTGAACCCAATTCCCCATCCCCACAGTGGCTTATTTGTGAGGAGAGATTTAAGATAATATTTAATAAGCATCATACCACCTCATCAAAGATGGAGTTCAGGTTCCGTATACCGGATATTTTCACGCTTCCTTCTCCCTGAGTAATGGAAAAAGTTCCAAAATCTGTTCTCCAAACTGATATGTTTTCCGCAACTTCTCCCCTTGTAATGTATAGATCGTCAATCTGTGAACCCTTAAATTTCCCGTACAGTTTGCCCTGGATCATGAAATACAGATACCATTCTGCAAGCTTTTTCACGATTTCAAGCTCGTGGGTATTTAGCAATATAGCTGCATCTAAACTTTTCAGGAGATTGAAATACCTGTATCTTCTGTTCTGATCAAGGTTTTCGAATGGCTCATCTAAGAGAACAAGATCTGGATGGAAACTTACTGCAAGCAGATTGCATAGCATCTTCTGTTGGCCTGTACTTAGATTGAATATCTTTCTTTTCACTATGTCGCTGAGCCCAAAATCCCTTAGGAGACGGTAAACAGCATCTGATTTGGAATCCTTCAGATCAGAATACACTTCAATAATATCGCCCACAGATCCGCTTATAAGCCTGTAAACCTCCGGAAGATTTGTTGAGACTTTCAATTCACTTCTGATATTTGTTGGATTTTTTCCAAATATCTTTGCAGTTCCATCGTTCTCACGCACCATTCCAAGGATAGACCTGAACAGAGTCGTTTTACCAGATCCGTTTGGACCCACTACAATAGCCTTTCCCCCATCCATTAAAAGATCTACACCGCTTAGGGCCTGATTCTCATGGTCACTACTGTACCATGCGGAATAGTTTTTAAGTTCAATCATTGAAATTGGATTGCTTTAGTCAACATATAACCATACGGGAGTTCAAATATTGAACCTATGTTTCAGAGAAAGAATGATCTTCTAATTCTCTCAAAGAGGGATTTTGATAGATATAGGAATTCACCCATATTCATTTACCTGTTTTCGAGTTTAAATATTACTTATTTTCCTTTAAGAGAAAAATGTTCAAAATTTCCTTTGGGTACATTGCAAAGAACTCAATAGGGCATAAAAATATCTTGGTATTATCTATTTTTACGAACTCATATGCATTCCGGTTTATTAGAATTCCTGAGCACTGCCCTATCCGGTTGAATGACTTTGCCACTTCCTTAAGATCATAATGTCCGCTTTTCACCTCTATTGGTACAACCCTTCCATTAAACTTTAGAACAAAGTCTATTTCTGTTTGTCCGCTTCGGTAATAATATTCAGGCTGCAGAGAATTCAGCACTGCGGCCTCAAAAACCTTGCCCATGTCAACATTTTCGTTTACGGACAATAGTGATGAATAGAATGCTGGCAGGTAAGGATAAACCTTCTTTAGTTTTCTAGAAGCCGATGAAGCTCCGGGCCTGTAATTGCCAACTGTCTTTATCAAGAATGCATATTCCATATAGGATATGAAATTAGAGATCGTGATACGATTTCTTCCCAGAGAAGATGCGAGTTTATCAAGATTCACTATCATCCCTGGCGACTGCAAGAGTATTTCCATGAGGCGCTTGAGCAGGTCCATGTCCCTGATTCCAAATTCCTGCGGAATATCTCCTGTTATAATCCGATCTATAACTATGCTTCGGATATAGGTTCTTATCTTCCATGAATCGGCTTCGCCAACCAGTTCAGGAAATCCTCCCATATCAATGTATTCAGTGAATAGTGGACGCAATATGTCATTAGCGAATTGAAGATTCTCAAAC
Organism: Thermoplasmata archaeon; assembly: GCA_021816385.1. The sequence goes on along the minus strand of JAKAYJ010000103.1, from coordinate 1,068 downwards.
GCTACCGTTTTTCCCTTAAGTGCAACAAATTCATGAAATGATAAGGGTTCGATTTTTATGCGAAAAATCCTCCCGGCAAGGGTTTCGGTTGATCCTCTTATTGTGTTCAATGATGCCGAGCCGGATAATACAAACTTTAGATTTGGATACAGATCATAAAATATCTTTATCCTGTTTTCCCATTGTTCTGCCTTCTGTATTTCATCCAGGAACACGTATACCTGGCCGGCATCTGTAATGGGGTCCTTAAGGATGCTCGCAATATAGAAGTTTATTACTTCATCAATACCCCATGAAACTTCATCAAAAGAAAAATAGAGTATATTTGTAGGTCTAATTCCGTTCCTTATAAGGTCTGAAATAACCCTGTACATGGTTGTTGTTTTTCCCACTCTTCTTAAGCCATACAGCAATAAAACTTGCCGATCCTCAATTCTTTCCATTATTTCCTTGTAGTTCTCCCTTTTGAATTTCCCAGTAAGTTCTGATCTTACGATACCGGTAAGCCACCATTCATTGAATCTGTAGAGGGTTTGTTTTTCCATACGATTAACATACTATACGAATAGTTAAACTATTCGTATAGTGTAATATACGAACAAAAGTACATAACGTGAAAACTACGAAAAAAACTAAAAACATATATTAAACCCTCACGAGTAAACTTGGTGGAATATTACATAATCTCCCAGATCTGCACCCCAAATATTGTTCAACATATATTTGATATGATGCTAACGATACGTTTTCCCTATCTATTTTTACCACGTGTATTCCTCAATTCTTTATGTAAAACTAACTTTTCGAAACATGAATCCTGTAAGCTAGAATCACGATGTAGATTTCAAGCTGATAGAGAAATTTTGGAGAGAAATTACTGATCTAAAGATGTTGTATTTACTCAGCCTTCTATGATCTATCTATAACATTTCTAAAGTGGAAGATTAATAAAATGATTCATACTATTATAGACAGTATATGCCCGCTTCCGATATTGAAATATTGTTAGAGAGAAGTTCAGATTATCTGTCTGAAGCGAAACGCCTGGTAGATGAAGAGAAATGGGAT
>JAKAYJ010000102.1:4383-4804 GCA_021816385.1 Thermoplasmata archaeon | reverse complement strand
GTATACTCTTCTTTTTACTGTGTCCTGATACATAAGCTTCATTGTGTTGCTCATAGCATCCGGCATATACATCATCGGGAGTCTTGTGTCACTCTTCAGATAACAAGTATATTTCTTCCCCATGGCTGCGTGCTTTATCATGTCCACAGAGAAATCTGTTGTTCCTGCCGTGGGTTCTACCTTATAACTTATTAGTCCCGGATATCTCACGCTCCTGACATCAAGATTGTAACGGGAATGATAATATTTGAAAAGCATCTCGGATGTTACTTTTGTTATTCCATACATGGTTGTTGGTAAAGAATAATTGTCAACAGGTGCATTCTCTTTTGGCGTTTCGGGACCATACACCCCTATTGTTGAAGGTATGAAAGCCCTCTGCACACCATTGGTTACACATGCTGAGAGTATGTTAATTGTT
>JAKAYJ010000102.1:0-4373 GCA_021816385.1 Thermoplasmata archaeon | reverse complement strand
GACAGGATTGCGGCAAGATGATACACATTTTCCGGCTTGAATTTCTTGAAAATACTTTCTACAAGGACTCTTTCCTTTACATCCATATATTCATACTGAACGCCTTCAACCTGTTCCTTTGGTTGAGTTATATCTGTAGCAAGTATGTTGCAGTCCGTAGTTTTCTTAAGAAATTCTATAATTTCTGAACCGACCTGACCGTTACTTCCGGTTATGAGTATCCTTACCATACACTGTTATATTATTGGGCTAAATAAATGATACTTCCGTCAGTCAGGCATGGGATTGATCAGACCTTCACCGGGATCAGCTATCAGGAAAATTTTTCTGGAATCAGCATTCTTGAAGGCGTGAAGATGGCAACAATTAACGCATATTATAAATTGCTTGTACAATGATGGATATTGTGCAATGGAAAAATTACAAATTATTTTAGGGAATATGGAACATGTTTAGTTTATCCCCCGGTTTATATGATTTACGAAATCCTGCAAACCTTTTCAGGCAGATTGTGAAGCACGCCGAAAGCTGGCAATGAGACTGCTACTGCATAGATCCCTGCGGCAGCCTTTACATGAGGAAATGAAAGTAATTTGAACTTTCGTTCAACTCTCTTTCAGAAAGAACCTATTCAAAGAGTATTGAATATCTAAAGCAATTTATATATTATATTTGGAACCCCCGAATTTCAACTTTAAAGAGACGAAGGAAAATTCTGATGATGAACACAATATGATTCTTGTAATGGCGATTCCGGCATATCATCTCAAACCCCTTAAGAACAGGAAAAGTGAATAAGATATATTGGTGTTTTCTGACACATTTTACATTCATTTTCCATTATATCGATGAAATAATAGATATTGCAATCATATGAGATTCACGATTTTCGATACTCCATCATTCTTCATTATCTCGTAGGCAACATCTGCGCCGTCATACATCTCCTTGTCATGTGTTATAACGATCATCTGTGGAAATATGCCCTCACTGTAGAGTTCCTTCTGTGAATTCTGTATTATATCCCTGAACTCTGTTTTTCTCTCGTCGTCAAGGTAAATGGTGGGTTCATCCATGATCACCGTGCTGATGTTTGAACCAAGATACTTGCTGATGGCAAGTCTCAGCGCGATGGCAACGGCTACCCTTTCCCCTCCACTGAGCTGGGAAACATCCTTCGTGTTTCCATCCTGCGTAATGGTTATGCCAAGATCTTCGGAAATGCGTATATCCTCTATGGAAAGATTGAATCTTGCCACGATCTCCCTTGCCTTTGAGGTTATGCTCTGAACTGCTATGTCTCTCAGGTATCTTGGAATTCCATCCCTTCCGAATACTCTTTTCAGTTCAAGAAGGAAATTGTGGGCATTTTCTGCCTTCCTGATCTCCTGAATCTTTATGTCAATATTATCCAGTTGCTCTTTCCATCCCTTGATGAACCCTGAATTTTTTCCTGAAATTATTTTGTTTTCCTCCAGTTCTTTCCGCAGTTTATCCACATTGGCCTCGCACTCTGAGCGTTTATTTCTCAGCGAGTCAAGATCCTGAATGTTCTTCTCCTTATCCGATATGAATTGTGCAAGTTTCTTCAACGCCTGTTCCTCCACTATTTTATTTGCTTCCATACTTGTTAGCTTGTCCCTGTCAGAATCCATCATGCGTAGTTTACTGTCAATATCTGCAATTTTCCTCTCTATCCTGGACACGTCATCATATGTTTTTCCTTTATTTGCCAGAATGGCCCCTTCTCCAAGTTTTCCAAGGGACAATTCCACGTTTTCAATATCTAATGAGTATTTTTTCATCTCATCATTAAGCTTATTTAGGTCTGTGACAGACAGAACCCCTTCTATTTTCCTGAATTCCCTCTCCTTTGCTTCCCATGTGAAGGAATTTTTCTTTGCAACCTGAAGTTCACCCTGTTTTTTCTCATAAATATTCTTTGTTTTGACAGCAGAATCAACTTTGTCCTTCATTTCATTAATTTCTCTGTTCAGTTTCCCAATACTCTCCAGAGTGGATATATACCTGTGTGTGCTGGAAGAATTGAAGTCTTTCAGCAAATCATCAAGTTTTTTCTTCTTGGTTTCCAGAGCTTTTTTATGTGCCTCTTTTTCTGATATTATTTCCTCCTTCTCCCTCTTCTCCGCATTGAACTCGTCAATCATTTTTGAATGATCATGGACCTCCAGTTCATGCCCGCACAGGGGGCATATGGATGCGTTACTGAGCCTGTTTATCTTCTCGCTGAGATCATCCCGCGCACTTTTTGCCTTGGTGATGTTTTCATTATCAGCCTCAATATCCTTCACGATCCTTTCAATATCACCCTGCAATTCTTTTATTTTTGAAGGAATGGAAGAAATATCAATCTTCAGGATTTCAGGATGCATGGTATTTTTCAGATCTTTCATTTCTTTCTCCTGCTGCATCAACTGTTCCATTGCTTTCCTGTTTCCTTCTATGATCCTTATGGCATCCTCATTTTCTTTCCTCATGGATTCCATTTCCAGTTCCAGCTTTTCCATTTCCTTTTTCTGCTCATGAAATGGCTTAAGTTCATTTTCCAGGACAGTTTTCTGTTCCATATTCCTCTTATATTTTTCCTTCTCCTTCTGGTTCCTCTCCATGTCTGTCTTCAGATTGTCCCTTTTCTGTAAAAGCTGGAGAGCTTTCACAAGATTTTCCCTGTGCATATATTCAGGTATCGCAGCCAGCATAGATTTCTGTTTTCTGAATTCATCAATTTGGGAGATTGAGTTTTTAAGTTCTTTAATTTCTAAGTCTATTTTTGCAATCTTCCTCTTATTTTCATCAAGTGATTCCCTGAGTTCTTTGATTTGGTTAAGAATTTGTTCTTTTCTGGCAACCTCAGCCTTTATCCTGTCCAGTTCAGAATTCTTCCTGCTGAGGTCATCTTCCTGTTCCTTGATGATACCACCCACGGATTTGAGTTCTTTCTCCGCTGCCTGAATTTTTCCCCTGATTTCTTCACTCTCTTCTTCAAGTTGAGTTTTCTGCCTGACCTGAACATCAAGACTTTTTATTATGGGATCAAGCTCCCTGATGGCCCTCTCAAACCCATTCAGCTGTATGATCTCGTTGAAATTCTCCTTCCTTTTAGCGGGAGTGTCTGTTATGAGGCTGTCAATCTGTCCCTGTTCAATGAATAGGGAATTTGTAAGTGCATCCTGGCCCATGCCAAGCTCTTTAGCAAGCCTTTCTATGATTCCACTGTGGTTGTCCTCGGCAGGTTCGTCGTTTATTTTCATAAACGCATATTTCATTCGTTCAGTACCATTTTTGTTTTCGAAGGCCCTCTCCACATGGAAAACATGTCCATTGTGTTTGAATTTCACCCAGATTCTGCAGCTTGACTGCCCGTATGAAATGATCGTTCCTCTCCTTGTGGACTTGATTCCATAAAGGGCCACAAGCATTGCTTCCAGAATTGAGGATTTTCCTGCACCATTCTTTCCGACCAATATGTTCAATCCAGTGCCAAGGCTCACTTTACTTTCCCTGTGGGAAAGGTAATTTTCAACTCCTATAGAATCAATTATCATCAGAACCACCTGAAGCAAGTTCTATTATCTCATTCTCACGGAATTCGCCGGATGTGAGCAGCTTATAGATGTGGTGCGCAATCATGCCTTTTTTCTCATCCTTCATGTATTCCCGGAATATGGCCTGCATGTCATGTTCAGGATTGAACTCAACAAAAGGTGTTTCTTCCCCTGAAAAGTTGAAGATAGGATTCCTGAACATGAATCTGTCAGAATATTCATCGATCTTCTCCTTCAATGTGTGAGCTTCCACTTTTTCTGTCACTGTAATAGATATGAGTGGTTTTTTTATCTCATTCTTCTTTATCCCGTCCAGCTGGGAGAATATTTCGTCTATGCTACCCCTGACCTCATACTGCATCCTCGCACTTCTGATCTGTTTCCTGTCAATTTCTGCAGAATCTCCAAGTGTTACAATATTGATTCCCTTGCCCTGCTTCATGAGGCCGCTTATCTCATTCATGCTCTTCACTTCAGTTGAGCCTGCATATGAGAATATTGATCTTCCGACAGTCTCCTTCCTGTACTGGTGTATATGTCCAAATGCGAGATAATCGAAATTCACTGGAAGTTTATCCTTGCTTGTTTCACATTGGTCTTCCGGAAAAAATGGGGCCACAGCCTGGTGAGACATGAATATGCATTCTTTCCATTCCTCAGCCATCCTGTTTGCCTTCTCGTATATATCATTGAGCTGCTCCTTCCTGAATCCTTTCATATTCCCTATTCCGGCTATGGTCACGTCTCCCACTGAAATATTATCAAGCTCCACTGCTCCTATGATCTTCATGCCCATGAAATCAAATA
>JAKAYJ010000101.1 GCA_021816385.1 Thermoplasmata archaeon | reverse complement strand
TTCCTTACCATCTTCCTGTATGAAGATTTAATCAATTCCGGGTCTTCTGTTGGATTCATTTCAAGTATCTTGAACATTTCCGTCTCCAGTTGCGAACTGTCAGGATCATTATGAGTCTGCGGTTCATACCCGAATTTTAACCTGTATCTGTCATTATCAACGTACTCATAAAATATATCGTGATTCTCTTCAGGGAATCCATAGGTCCTGATCGCGTCCATCATCTTTGAGAAACACAGTTTCCTGTCCTTCCTGTTTAGTGAATTGTCTATGGAATAGTAGATTTCATTCAGGTAAGAATTGTTGCCGTCACTGAAATTACATAAGATTGCGAAGCTTTTGATAATATCAGGCAATCTCAGAGACCATCCCAACCTACCGAATGAATCGAAAACATTCTTCCTGTAAATGGGCTTTGCCTTTATACTATCACCAGTTATGTAAAACCTGATGATTCCCTTCCTGTCAGAGATGATGGAATCTTCAATAATCCAGTAGATGAATATATTCTGGAATAACTTCTTTCCATTGAAAATACTGAGATCGGTTTGAAATTTAAGGAAACCGTTTTCTTTCTCAACTTTCAAAGGTTTGGGAAAATTCAAAAATGGAATCTCCTTTCCTTGCACCATCCTGTAAAGGTATGGAATTTTCTATTAAGATGTTTTGCAGGCTTTTGTGTAATGTTTTATATGGTTTTATAATGCGGGATAGATGATGAAAGAGGATTTAAACAGGTCACAGGACTATACTACAACTACAGTTGCACTGGTTACTTCAAGGACAAACGATAATGTTAATGTTATGTCAGCTGAATGGTCCATAAGAGTTTCTATTGACCCTTTCCTTATTGGAGTCATGGTAGGATACCAGCGAGAAACTTACAGGCTAATTGCAGAATCCGGTGAATTTGGCATCAATTACTGCTCCGATGAGCAGGGAGAAATGGCACATATTGCAGGAAATTATTCCCTCAAAGACACAGATAAATTCCAGAAGGCAGGGATTAAGACATTTCAGGGAAAATTCATAAAAGCTCCGCTTATAACTGGTTGCATTTCTGTGTATGAATGCCGGGTAGTTAATGAATTCAAAGTTGGTGATCACGCAGCGTTTATTGGTGAAGTACTGAATGGATATTATGATGATTCAAAGAGACCTCTGGTTTTCCACAGGGGAAAATTCTTTCATCTTGGTGATAGAATAGTACATTAGACAATATAATTAAAATTCCGTATGATGATCAAATAGAACATAATCAATTGAATATGACCTGAGGATTACTAGTTTTAATAGAAAGACTGAAAATTTACATAAGTTAAGAAAGTGTTGATTAAAAATTTAAATTATTAATTAAATAGATGGTTGTTTAGAACAACCTGGTAAAAATATTTGAGTCTGCCTGCATGGATGTTACGAATGCCTGTACGTTGTTAGATGTGTTTTGATTTGCTATTGCAACTGAGCTGGATGCTGATGATCCATGGTATGATATTGTGAGCAGGTTATAGAAGTATCCAACAAATGCGTTATCAATGAATCCGTGTACATATGGCTGTACAAAGTATACATTATTAGGCATCGGTAGCCATATGTAAGCAGATAGATTGTATGTTATGTTGTATATTTCCATCATGTCATGTGCCTGGACAGTTGATGACTGGAAATCCAGAGTTGAGAACAGATTCTGTAAGGTCTTGTTATCTACGAATGCATCGTTTCCACCAAGCGCACCTCCCTGGGCAATATCATATACTGGGATCAACTGCTGACCGATTGGGTCAGGGTAATCAGGTACCCATCCAAGATCCATGAATCTCGGGAATGAGGTGTTTGTTGTAAGACCTGCAAATGTAGCTTCTGTTACTGATTTTGTTGCAAAGGTCAATCCTATCTTAGCAAAAGAGCCTATAGCATATGTGAACTGAGCTGTCTCAATGGAGTTGAGTGGTGATATACCAGTAAGGTTGAAAGTGACAGCAGTTGTAAGGTCATACCCGGATGTGTCTCCGTATTTATGAGCACCTACAGTTACATAGTAGCCTGATTCGTTTCCAGCCATGGAGATGTTCTGTAATGCATATTTAAGGTTCTGGCTCTGCATTGGAAGGTTTAATGGATTATAGAATGATTTACCGTATGATGGAGATATTGGACCGAGTTCATTATATGCTTCTGCCTGTCCGTTGTAGTTATTTGCATAGATGCTTGTCTGCTCAGTATAGTTGTTAGCTTCTATTAATGCTCTTCTGAAGTGTATATTATTTGTGTAAGATCTTTCTGTGTTCATTGAGAAATAGAACACTCCATCTATTGGGAATGATTTTACCAGATTGTAATTTGCTTCTGAGCTGTTATAGAAATTGGTTATTATATCCTTGAAGGACGCAGGCGAAACTGTGGATATCTGCGATGTGTTCTTGTCGAACTCCTCAACTCTGTCAGCGTGCGATAATGCGTATTTTATCACGATTTCTGGGATGTGTGCAGCCTGTATGGATGATGGTGTGTTTGCACTGTTAGCTACCCAGTAATTAGGGTTGGCCTGTAAAACCACAGTAGTCAGACCGGCACTTGCTGATTTGACTTCATAAGGACCTGTTCCAATTGCTCCATTATCATTTATGTATGTGTTCTGCTGATTGTATTGAACACCACCATTAGCGTCAACCTGTGCAGGATATATAACTGCTCCCCACCATCCTGCTAGATCAGATAGCATGAATGAATATACATAGAGACCGTTAACTGAAACGCTGTAATTGCTGTTCACGACAACAGCCTGTTTTGCATAACTCATGAGCATCATGTTTGACTTGTTTGTGTTGAAGTTTGAGAGCACATAGTCAAGGGCATTTGCTGTGTTTTTAGTCGTTACAGTAAAATTGCTACCCTTTACGTTATAGTGCGAAAGAGTGTCATTTTCAAATGCACTTATAACTCCCCATGGTAATGCAATGCCTGTTGTTGCATAATCTGTTGCATTAAACAGTATGTTTGGATAATTTGATGTTGAAACTCCCTGTCCCATTATGATTGTCCTGTATATTGAAAACCAGACATCAGGTGCAGTCATGGGTTGCCCATTACTGAAAGTGACATGCTGTCTCAGTGTAAAGGTATAATCCTGTTGTGAAACATTCGTTACGCTTTTAGCTAGAACCGGCACAACTCCTACTCCTGCATTATGGAACTCTGTAAGTTCCTGATATAAAGCGGTGTAAAGAGGTTCATCTGTCGTAAAAAACCCTGTCGCCGGATCAAGTTCTCCCGGTGCAGCAGTTTGTGATGTATCAGTAAGTACTGACGAAGGAGCCTTTGCTGGATGATAAAATTCCAGTACGGAAACCCCCGCAGCAACCAGTATGACTACAACCACGACAGCTAATATAGCACTAGTATGTTTTGCCATGAAGGTAATTAGTTAAATGATAAATATAAAGATTGTGGTAATATTTAACGTTATTCTGAATGAAAAAACCCTTAAAGGCATAGGATAAGTAACCTATTGAAAACCATGTTTAAAATGTATATATTAAGATATATATGTCACGTTCCATAATTTTATTCAGATAATCTTTCACCAAGGACTTTTTTCAGCTCATCGTGAAACCTATTTCCCAGTGGTTTATCCTTTATGAGAATATTTCTTCCCCTTGATATTATGTATATGGATTCCAAATTAAATTTTTTCTGAAGATACCCCTGGCTTACAAACGCCTCAGAAACATTTTTTGTGAGGATGGTATGATACAGTAAAACATTTTTAACCTCTATTTCGGAATCAGTTATTGTAAATTTATAATTTCTCTTCCATAGAAGGTACAAAATAACCAGCAAATAAGATATCAAAAGAAATATTAGATAATTTATGAAGTTTTTAGGGGAAATTTCCAGAAAAACAGAAAATAAAGCTATCAGGATTGTAGCTTTTATGGTTGTCTTAATTTCCATTGCTCCCATATAACCAGCACAGTACTTTTACGCCATTTACATCGGCATATCCCGGTTCTCTTGTCTTGCAAATTTCCATGACGAAAGGGCACCTGTTATGAAATCTGCATCCCTCTGGTGGATTTATGAGACTTGGTACATCACCCACAGGTGAGGCTACTTCCTTGCTGCTAAAGGAAGGAATCGAGCTTATCAGGAGTTGTGTATATGGATGTTGAGGCGACTCAAGAATCTTTTTTGTATCACCTATTTCCACTGCCTGCCCTGCATATATAACAATCATCTCATCACTTATGTATTTTGCAACACCTATATTGTGGGTTATGAAGATATATGTAAGATTGTTCTTTTTCTGGATAGATATGAGTAGATTTAGCATTTGAGCCTGTATTGATTCATCCAGTGCAGAAGTTGGTTCATCAAGAACGAGTAATTTTGGTTCCTTTATTAAAGCTCTTGCTATTGCGATTCTTTGTATCTGACCTCCGGAAAACTCCCTTGGTTGTTTATCCTTGGAATCATCATAGTCCAGTCCGACAGAATTTAAAACATTTTTAACAGCCTCCTCGTTAAACCTTCCCAACGGTTCTGACACAAGGTCCTTAACCTTCATTCTCGGATTGATTGATGTGGAAGGATTCTGAAATACCATTGAAACATTCTTTCGCACATACCTGAGGTTGCTCTGCTCAATTTCCTTACCTTCATAATAGATCTTACCTTCCGTTGGATCTTCAATTGTGGCAACTATCTTACCGAGAGTGGATTTTCCAGAACCGCTTTCTCCAACAACTGCAAGAATTTTTCCTGTATCGATCGAGAGATTGATGTTTTCAAGTGCCCTTACATTTGGTATTTTTCTTCTAGCGAGAGTGTCAAGCAACTGTTTTTTCTGAAT
>JAKAYJ010000100.1 GCA_021816385.1 Thermoplasmata archaeon | reverse complement strand
CGCCTCCCCAAGACATTTCGCAGCTTGGCACGTCCTTCATCGGCTCTCAAACCAAACCATCCCCCAGACAGTTTTCACAGATTGCACAATCCATTTTACTGGAACATTAACTGGCTTCATAGATTATTTATTAATCTCATACCCTTCCCCTTTGATATCTATTCAAAGAGTGCATCTTTTAGTGCGTATCACTCGTATTAAACGGACCTTTATTAATATTGTGGTAAAGCCATGATTTTACCTATTTCCTCTCAATTAGTTCTATAATAGTAACAGTGAGTCGTGCTCATCGTTCATATGCTGACTCTGGTTCTTTTCTTTTGCCTGTGCTTCAAAGTTTTATGTTAAGATTCCTGTTTACGTACCTATCCATTGTAATTTCAGCTATGTCGGTTGAATAAAGGCCTATTCTGGATATTTCCTCAACTATTCCTGAGTATGAAACATCACCATACTTTTTCTTCATAAGCTGAACCTTGGTTGCTATTATGTTTGACTTTACATTTACTATCTCGTTCAGTGCCTTGAGGTCAGCACCCAAAAATGAAGTTGTAGCTTTCTGGAACACTTCATAACAGTACATTATGAACTGCATTAATTCTGCTTTCTTCTTCTGATCAAAATTTGGTGAATCTTTCAGTATTGTGCAGATATTTACCGTATGATCTGCAACTCTCTCCAGTATTCTTGAGAAAATAAGATTAAAAATAGTGTCGTTTCCTTCATATTTGCCAATAGAAATCTCTTTCATCATATAGAAATGGTACCTGTCAACATCGTCATCCCTGCCGATTATATTTTCCATTAGATCAGACTCCATGCTGTCCAGTGCCTTTGCAGTGTCACCTAACATGAGCTGTACATTCATTATCATTCTCCGTAATGCAGTAGTCAAAGGAAATGACTCAGAATCAAGCACATTTTGCAGTGTGAGTGCCTTAGCAGATTCCTCAAAAATTTCAACTCCCATTACCAGCCTTGAGAATTTTTTTACAATATCCTTTATTTCCTGGCTTATGTAGCTTTCACTTTTAATTATAAGAGTATCAAACCCTGAAATATATAGAGAAACAAGGGTTCTTGGCAAAAGATCATTTGAAAGATTCCCTGTAATTTCAAGTTCTTTCACAACCTCCCTCCTCTTCCTTTCGTTTGGATATAGTGTTAATGAATCACCCATTGATTCAATCGTAACTGTACTTCCCTTTTTTATCTGGTTTGCTTTTACCCATGTAGGCGGCAGTGATACTATATATGTTGATCCTCCAGTAATTTGTATCTTTCTCGATTCTGTAGGCATAAGAGTCTATATGGAAAATACATATTTAGTTTATCTATATAGTAATTATAAGAATATATATTATTTTGTCATTCTCTGGGTTAACTTCCTTCGTGAGTTGCTTACTGATTTACTAAACAGCAGAAATACGAGGAATATTACAAGCAGGAGAACATAAAGTGGTGTATAATTTAGAAGTAGAGAAAGTGCAAAAATGTTTTCTGAATATACAATTGGACCCCGAACAAATCCTGTTGTAACATTGCCACTCACGCCTGGAGATGTGAAATTCAGTATGACTTCCACGTAATAATCACCGTCGTGTAAATGATTGAATGTATAATTAACCGCGATTATTCCATTGCTGGTGGTTACATTCTGAAGAGAAACCTTGCATGTCAGGTTTAGAAACTCCCCTGATGAATATGCCATGAAATAGGGCTTATATGAATGATTTGTACTCACTCCATAAAATGTTGCGTTTACCCGGTATTGAGGATATACACCAGAATATGGTGATATGTAGATTGAGAAATGAGAATCATTTGGTGTCTTTCCCTGCAACACACCTGGGTTTTCATATGAAACCGGCGTGAGTATGAGTGTCTGCACCAGAAGTAATAGGACAAATATGGGAATTGCGTATTTTAATCGTTTCTTCATACCCCATGTATCTGTGTAATGAGCTGCAATAAATATTATTATTGGGATCAGGAAAATTATGTAAAGCAGTGCGGTTACAAAGATGAATATCAGTATTACAAGTATAGAAGGTATTATGGCGAGAAGTGGAAATGTTAGAACCCTGTTCTTTTTAAGAAAGGTTGATAGGGGCGTTTCATTTTTTTTCGAACTCAATTTTATTCCAACAGGTAATGGAAAATTATCATTTTATAGTTTCCTCTTATTTTGCAGGGTTGAAAAAATTGCTGTTTCAAAAAAATTCCATGGATATTGTGATAATGTACGTTTTACATTATAAGTCAACCTATGAGATTCTAAAATTTTCTATTTTAAGAAATAGCTAACCTTATATTACGACAGGTAATATTTTCTAAAAGTTTTAACAATAATAATATTACCTAATTATGGATTATACCCTCATGCTTCCTACGGTTAAGGAGATTTCCAAGATGAGAAAGTCTCTGGGAATAAGGCAGAGAGAACTTGCCTCTGTATGCGGTGTCAGCCAGTCCTATATTGCAAGGCTTGAGAAAGGAGACATTAATCCCACCTACGAGAATATAAGAAAAATCTACAATTACCTACAAAGCCATTCTAAGAAGGCAGACCAGATGGACATAGAAGTTTCCAAAATAATGACGACTAATGTTGTTGTCTGCCAGGCAACAGATTCAATAATTACAACACTAGACATACTAAAAAAGTATGGGATTTCACAGATGCCCGTATTGAATTCAGAAATGAGGGTAGTTGGTACCATTGGGGAGGGAGAAGTGAATGAATTTCTTATGAAGGGGATTTCTCCAGATGCACTTAAGAAGATGACGGTTTCAAAGATCATGAGTCCTGCGCTTCCCCAGCTGCCTCCAAATACCCCCATATCGGCTATTTATCCAATATTGAGGTTCTCTAACGCGGTACTTATAACTGACAAACTTGAATTAAAAGGGATAATAACCAAGGCAGATATACTGAAAGCTGTAGAGACATATGCAGAACCTGGCATTTAATATCCTGGCTGGACTGTTTGCCTTCATTCCCGCGCTGGTAGCCAACCCCGGGGCAGTCATCACGGGGGGAAGAGGCAGGATGGATTTTGGAAGGAATTTCATAGATGGAAGAAGAATATTTGGAGATGGAAAAAGTATAAGCGGGTATTTTGGTGGAATATTCATAGGTTTCATCTCAGGTATAATAGTTCTTCCAATCCTGTCATTTCTCGGACTTTTTCAGTTCCATGTTTCATTAGAAACAATGATAATAGCATCATTGAGCCTTGCGTGGGGGTCCCTTACAGGTGACCTTGTTGGTTCATTCATAAAGAGAAGAAGGAATATGAAGAGCGGAGAAAAGGGAAATCTCTTGGATATGTGGCCCTTTGTTATTTTCGCCTTTCTCTTCCTTTTTTTGATTTCGAGGTCTTTCTTTATGTCTCTTTATGGAAATTTTATAGATATTGTGATAATACTTGTGATCACACCGCTCCTGCACAGGGGTGTAAATATAATGGCATATAAGATGCACAGGAAGGATGTTCCATGGTAGAAGAGATGAAGATGATAATCGGTGTAAGAAAAGATCTTGACATGGGCAAGGGAAAGATAGCAGCTCAGGCTTCACATGCTGCCGTTAATTGCGCTCTCTGGGCTCAGAAAAACAATAAGAAGGTGTTCAAAGAATGGGAGTCGCAGGGCCAGAAAAAAATCGTGATAAGGTTGCAGAATCTTGAAGAACTTTACAGATTGAAGACACAGTGCGAAAATATTGGTCTGAATACATCTGTAATCTCAGATGCAGGTTATACGCAGGTTGATCCCGGAAGTACAACATGTATTGGAATTGGGCCTGCCCCATCAGATATAATTGATAAAATAACCTCTGAATACCCTTTACTTTAATGTTCTTTATTTTCATTCTCTGTGATGGCGTACCTGGTTATCCAGTGCCCACAGATATTGCATTTGTCCAGTCGTGTGCTGTATTTTGCGCCACATCCCCTGCAGAGATAGCCCCATTTAATACTCTTTCTTATTGCCTCTATTCCACATCCATAATACTCTATCCCCATTGCTGAACACACATTCTGAAGTGAGTAATCGTCTGAAATAACAACTCCGCAGTATTCCTTTGCTATAGCTATGATTTCCATATCAGTCTGACTCAGATAGGGAAAGTCTCCAGTCTTTCTTGAAGCTGCCCTGACCTCTTCCATATATTCCTGCCCTGGAGAAGCTGTTCTTATGATGTTCAGATCATGACCAATGACCCTGCTCATTTTGCCATGTTTGATCTCACCTATAACACTTGTAGGAACAATACAGTTCATTGACAGAATCTCTATTTTTCCTGTAAGTATGGCTGAAGTATCTGGGATTATGAGTTTTTCACCAAGATTTATCTTCTCCTGTTTTCCCGCCATTTCAGTCTCTATCCTGTACTGGTATGTATTTTCTTGGTCCCTTTTCTCCGGAGTAAAGTGCCTTTGGCCTGAATATTCTGTTATCCATTGAATATTCAAGTGCCCTGGCTACCCATCCGGAAATCCTCCCAGTTGCAAAGATAGGGGTGAAGATCTCCGGTCTGAAGCCCATTGCATCATATATCATTCCTGAGTAAAAATCAACGTTGGGAAATATTCCTCTCTCTCCAAATCTATTGATCATCAGCTCTTCTATTACCTGAGCGGTTTTGAAAGTTTCATTTCCCTTACGTTCGGCAAAATATTCTGCATATCTTTTCAGGATCTTTGCCCTCGGATCATATACCTTATATACCCTATGCCCAAATCCCATCACGCGCTCTCCTTTATCTGTCATTGCCTTGAGTGCTTTCTCTGCATTTTCTGGACTTCCCACTGATTGGATCATTTTTAGTGCCCTCTCATTAGCTCCG
>JAKAYJ010000099.1 GCA_021816385.1 Thermoplasmata archaeon | reverse complement strand
CATGCTGCTGATCTGTTTATACGCTTCGGGAATGCTGAAATCACGCAATGAGCTCATTATAAATACACATGAAACAGGCATGAATAAAGGTTTCGCCATCAACAATGGTCAGTGGAACCTGAAGAATATAAGTCCGAGTGCAAATCAAATTTGGAAGGGTTTCTAAAATTGGTCTGAGTTTTTAGAAAAGGTCTATAATTATCATAAAATGGCCTCCTGTGGATTTGCCTTCTTTCTAATCTTGCTTGTTGTAGTTCCCGGTCCTAAAGTTCCTGATATTTGTCAATGAAACGGAGATACCATTCCTCAAACTGAGTGTTGCTTATTATGTGGAGTTCTATTGGAGCATCAATTTTTTTCCAGACAGCAACTGTTATTTTGTCTCTAAGTGAGGAGTCGCTCGGTATCACGATCAGGTCAATATCGCTACAGGCATTATAGTCACCTCGCAGGACTGAACCGAAGAATATTATTCGCGAGCCTGGATCTATTTTTCTTATGATGATCTTTGTCTTATGGAGCACATCCCTGTAGCTCCGCAATTTCTTGAGCCTGAGAACTTCATAATCCTGATAGTTGCTCATCAAAAACCTCTTTTGTAAATCGTAGAAGTGGGAGCACATCCTCCTCTTTCGCACGAACTGGAAAATATCTCGCACTTATGTAAGCATCTTCTATTCTTGAGAGTCTAAGTAAGTGTGATTCATCTTTGATCAGTGCATTCAGTCTTGGTTCGTGCTTCACAAGCAACTTTATCAATTCCCTAAAGGAATGCGTTCTGGGATAGGTACCATTCAATTTCAACGCATAATACTTTAGAAGAAGCTCACAATGCTGATGTATTGCAATAAGAGCCAGATCCCATTTCTTTTTTTCTACTAAATGCTCTGCCTCCTCCAGATATTCATCGCTTCTCACCTTTAAAATTTCTATGTCCGAGGCCGGCATTTATAATCCATTTGTCATGTTTATATTGTTATTAATTTTCTCTAAAGTTAAGACTGTCAATTCTCCGTTGATTGCCTGTGGTACCAGTATGACGTTTTCAAGATGCCCCCATCAGTCTTGAACCTGTTCTTGAGCAGTTCTAATCTCACGGAGAAGTGATGCTCATCCACGTTGTTGATCCTGTTGATCATGGGATCATCAAGATACCTGAATACCAGCGAGTGGTTCTTCTTAAGGAACCTGAGGAATCCCCTGATCACTTGGTGATCAGAATATAGATTCCTTATGGGATCAAGCGGTCTGAATGTCCCCTTCCTCAATGGTGATTGAAGTCTGGCCCTGACGCTCTTCTTTCTCACCTCATCTGAGATATGCTTTCCGTATCCATAGCCGGGAGGCCTTGTTTCAAAGGAGTAAGAACAGTCTCTGCATATGTATCTCTGGACCATGATACTCTGCCCTGATACTTCCCTCATGTATGTGCCATTCTTGGAGGTATTCCTGGAAAGGCACCTGGGGCACATGGGTTCCCGGTAATACAGCAGGACAGTATCACCACGGAATGTCATGCTCACAGTGGGATCAGGCATCCTGACCGGAGAGGATGCAGCATCACCGGTGTAATCATCAAGATTAGTTGTGATGACTTTCCTTTTTATTCCGGGGATGCTGTGTAACCGCACAGTATCCAATATCATGAATGTATTTCATGATTTCGGCATGGAGCGGAAATTTGTGAGATTTTCAACTAAGAGTTGGCAGTCTCAAAAAATAAAACATTTATATAGGTTCAAACTACTGCTTTAGCTGATATCCTTGAGTAACATTAAAAAGGAACTAACACCAAAACTAAAAAAAGAACCAGAAGGCTTCCTAAAGAAGTTGTTCGAGGACCAGCCATTTGCAATGCTTATCTTTGATAATCTGGACTAATTATTCTGATGAATCTACTGACAGTTGACCAGATATTGCAGTACAACCGAGAGATATCAGATCGGTATTCTTTGGAGCATGGTGTCATTAACCCAAATATTCTCACATCAATATGCGAAATTCCAATCCGTGTCTTCTTTGGAAAGGAAATGTTCCCAAGCATATATGAGAAATCTGCCAGCATTCTTGAATCGCTGATACGATTTCATCCTTTCCTGGATGGCAACAAACGAACAGCACTCGAATCGGTTTGTGGCTTTCTCTTCTTGAATGATTACATTTTTCTTTTGCCACTGGAGACTCCAAGATTTCTCGTGAAGATCGCACAGAATCCTGGGCAATCTGAGAAAGAGAATTCAGCGCTTATAAAGAAAATATCAAAATGGGTCTCTAAATATAGTGCCAAAATGGATGACAAAGAGAGAATTGTCAAAGTACTTATGAGCCATTTCCACAAATTAAAATTCTGGTTTGGGCTTTCACGCATGCCCATTCTTAGATATGTAGCAGGGATATATTTTTACAGCCGATTGCAGTTGCAGGTATATGAAAACACCGAGATCATGGAATACGGCATTTCCAACTTTATCGAACATATGATGGCGAATACCAACAGAATGGTAGAAAAAGTAAAATCCAACTATAAAGCTTAATGTCGATCGTGTTGGTTTTCATTCATGTCGGATTACCATTGCACGAGGATAATGTTGCAAGGTGGAATTTGTATGAATAAACCTTATCTGGCCATATACCAACATCTTCCACTCAATTTGAGGCAGTGTCATGGACAAATTTATCACACGGCCTTCCCCAAGGTAAGGATAAAAGGCATATGCCGTCCATAGGGTAATACCATTCAACAACAGATGTTTCCGAAAACTGTATAACTACGGCAATACTATGTTTGAAGGAAAGGCGATCACTTTTTCAGCTCTGGAAATTCCTCCTCAGTCTATTATTGAAATATCACTGATACTCTTGAAGTCATGATCAAAGGTGGCAATCCTTGTTATACCAAATGCCTTCATTGTTGCTACATTAGTACAATCAGTGAAACTTAGATGGGAATCATGTTGCTTCTCAAAAATATTCCAGGAGTTGTTGAAATTCTCTGCGTCAACTTGCACAATATCAATCCGTTCGAGGAGCATCTTACCAACTTTAACTGCTTTTTCCAGACCTTGTTTAGCGGCAATATACGTTACTGTTTCGTCGAAGATAAAGTCGGTTATCTGAACTTGACCGTAATAGCCTGAGGAAATTTTTGGCATAATCTTGTCTGACTGAGTATGATTCTTGTCCCTTGTGTTGAAATATGCAATTAGAAAACTTGAGTCCAGAAGTATCAGAGTTTACCACCATAAAGAATTTCATCAATATCGTTACTTGAGTTCTCAGAATCCTTCCCCCAGTCCCACGGCTCAACTTCTTTGAAATTCTTTAATTTTTTTGGTGACTTGGCCGCATCATTTACAAGTTCCACTATTAGCTCTGAAAAGCTTCGCTTCCCTTTTCTTTTCGCGAGCAGACTGTAAGCTTCGTCCGACAACATTATTTGTTTTGGCATATAAGTAACATTGATATGTATACATATCATGGCTTAAATCTTTCTAATGCAACAGTCTCTTGTATAATCTGCTTAGGTCTGAAAAGATCGCGAAGAGGTCACTCGTATCCCGAACTCCTGCTTTAACCGGTGTCAACGCCCATTGAATAATACCCAGAAACAACCATTGAAATCTCCCCATTTCACTCCGGGAATACAAGAAATAGTGCTTTGCGTGATGAGAGGTGGTGTATGATTAGAATTATGGCAGAAAGTGGATCGAAGATTTCTGACATATATAGAGACCTAAATCTTGCCAATATCCAGGGGTTATTAGGACGCTTTCAGGCAGGTTTAGAGCTTGGAAGTTCATTTGAGCATTCGTCCGGAACATGCTGGAACAAACAGGAACGTCATAGATACCTTTGTGAACGGCCCCGTCTTCGAACGAAGGATCGTAATCGCCGTCATGAAATCAGTCTCGGAGATATTCCCCAATGCGATCCAGCTAATCTGCCACTACCGTTTCGTGAAGAACACTGAAAAGGTCGCTTTCTCCTCGTACCGTGATCTGAGGTTATCATGGCATCGACGGATGCGTTCTTTTCAGGGTTAATGGAAAAACTTTCCACGGCATCGTAGTAGTACAATGAGGGCAAAGATAGGTCAAAGAGGCGAAAAGATTTGTTGAGCAACATGTATATTCTCATTAGATTACTTTCCAACGTAATCGCTGTATAACACATATTGTAAAACAAATTATTAATATGGAACGCATAATACTTAATTATGTCACGTAATATAGCAGTACGTATTGACGACAGTCTGTTCGACGAAATTAAGAAACTCCATGTCAATATCTCAGACACTGTCAGGCAAGCACTGACTGACGAGGTGACCCATAAGAAAAATGAGTTGATTCAAGATGATTTGCTAGCACTTGAGAAACTTCTTTCAAAAGAGAATCCTGAAGTTTATGTTAAACTGGTCAGACAGAGCAGAGATGAAAGGTGATCCTTTGCCAGATTACATAATGGATTCCAGCTCATTATTCAACGCGTTCTTCATACATTCGGATAAGAAGCTAACCTTGCTAAGAAATTCCGCTATTAGTGAGTTAACCATATTCGAAGTTGGAAACGTGCTGAGGAAAAGAAGAGACGAAAACATCACAAATATGACTGAAAGCGATTTGTATCAAGTCAGTCAGCGAATTGAGTCGGTGATAACTTTCCTAACCAAGTCGCCAATCCCCAGCAACGAGTTGTCCTCAATCTTTCGGCTATCCCTGGAAACTGGCCTCACTTTCTACGATGCTTCTTACCTGCAGCTTGCAAGAAGAGACGAAAAGACCCTTGTCACAGAGGACAAGAAACTGAGTAAGGCAGCAGCAGATTTGGGAGTTAAAACTGTATCTATAAGTCAAATCATATAAACGCCGTATAACAATAGTTATACAGCGTAAAAAACAGTCTTTAGT
>JAKAYJ010000098.1 GCA_021816385.1 Thermoplasmata archaeon | reverse complement strand
CGCAACAAGTTCCACCATCATGGCAGAGTATTCAAACACAAAGAGCAGAGGCAAACTTGTTGGAATGGTTTTCTCCATGCAGTCACTGGGACTTCTTGCTGGCCCTCTTATTTCACTGGGACTGATATACTCTGGAATGAATCTCGGACTTGTCTGGAAGCTTCTTCTGGCATTCGGTGCAATTCCTGCTATGTCAGTGATATACTACAGGAGAAGGATGCCAGAAACACCAAGATACCTTCTCAGGGTTAAGGGAGATGCACAGGGTGCAACTAAGAACTGGAAGAAATATACAGGCATATCTGCAACAGCAGACGCAACCACAGAAACTGTTAGAGAATCATGGACAGAAATATTAAAGCAGAGAAAATTCCTTCTTACACTCCTTTGAACTGCGGGATCCTGGTTTCTCATGGACTGGGCTCTGTATGGAAACTCCATAATGTCAAACACAATGCTTTCAGTTTTAGTTCCAGCATCAGTAACTGGATTGCATCATCTCATAACTACCACAGAATACAGTGCATTGATTTTCGGTTTAGCAGCCCTTCCTGGATACTGGCTGGCCACGTTTACAATAGACAGGATCGGAAGGAAGCCTATCCAGATCATTGGCTTTACAGCCATGGCAATCAGTTTTGCAATACTCGGAATATTCCACCAGTTACTTTCAGCTTCTTACGTGGCTGAGTTCCTTGCAGTATATGGAATAAGTTACTTCTTCATAGAATTCGGCCCAAATGTAACTACATTCATCTACCCACCGGAAGTATTCCCAACAAAAGTGCGGGGATTTGGATCAGGGGCATCGGCAGCTGGTGGAAAAACTGGGGCATTTATAGGAACTTTCCTGAATGTCATAATAATTTCCTCATCCATCGGTGAGTCGGGTCTATTCCTTATACTGGCATTTCTCTCAGTGCTGGGTTTGATATTAACAGTTACTCTCCTGCCTGAACCCAAGAGACTTGATCTGGATCAGATATCAGGTGAGAATTCTCTTCTTGCGGATAATGCGATGAGTGCAAAAACTGGAATGAAATAAGAATAAAAATTTTTAAACCTGCAAATTTACAATTTTCCAGTAACCCTTAATTTTAAAATTTTTCAAATCAATATTGGCATTAGATGCATAAATAGTATAGAAAGATGGACTTCATTCCATTCTTCCTGACACAGTTGCTCTTTTTTCCCTTACTTCTTCCCTCAACTTCGATCTCATGAATAAGGCGGTATTGATCCATGCATAAACCCACAGTATATTCAGTGCAGCTGATATCCCTATGAAGGCCCAGAGCAGTGCAGAGTAACTCGTGAAACCAAATATCTTTATTGTGGATGTTGCAAAGAGGCCAAGAGGAAACCCATAGGCCCATACACCCAGTGTCCCTCTTGAGGGCTTGGTGAATATCAATATCAGGACTACCAGGAAGTTCCAGACTTCAAATCCCCATAGCAGTATGGAAACGAGTTCAACTGTTGTTGCTGAGAGAGAGATATTGCCGATCACACTGAAACCTGAAATTGTGAAAAGGTTTATGATTATCAGGCTTGAGATTCCCACCGGAAGCATTGTTGTTGGAAGAGAGTCATGAACCTTTGTGGCTACATGCCCGGATAATGCAAGTGAACCTATGAATATGTACAGGAAGAAGAATATACCAAGTCCCATCAGGACAAGAAAATACATGGTTTGTGCTTCAAAACCTCCAAAGTACTTCATGAGAGGAGTAGCGAGAAAGACGCTTGTTCCTATTGCCAGTGGTGGGATCACAATTGCATAGTTCATTTCCCTTGGGTTGATTTCCTTTGTGTATAATCTGTAGCCAAGGAGGACCCCAAGAATGAGTGCGAAGAAATATTCTCCATAGAAGTTCAGGGCAGATAGATCTGCAGTCAATCCTGTGAGACCGAAGAAATATATTAGCTGATAATTAGCCACAAATCCTGTGATTGGAATGAGGGCCACAAAACTCAGCCGTGTAAGATTATTCCAGTGTGTAAATACCTTGTCTCTTATGGCCAGCCCTCTTATGATCCATATGGTGAGAATTACCAGAAATATAATTATCCCTAAAATGGAAAGCCCCTCGGCAAGATAATTATACCAGATATCTCCTGTTTCTCCAAAGGCAAGAATATATATCTGGGCCAGTGCAAGTGTTGATATGGCCATTCCGAACCATTCTGAACCGAACAGGTTTAGTGTACTTTTTCTCATCTTCATTCCTCCCTTATATGAACAAGATTGTAGTTTACCATTTAAGTATCCCCACAGCTGAAGTCAGGGTTCTGTTCCCTGTTATGAATCTCGTAAGAAACAGTGCATCTTCCATCTCTTTCTCTGTTCCTCCTTTCATGAAGAACTGCGTTAGATACACCTTTGCACATTCCGGGTACCTTATGGAAACAGCATCGGCAAATGCTACGAGGAAGACATCCTTCTGGCTCATAACAAATGGTGAAAGTAACTCCGCCTTTTCCTTCAGATGCTCTTCAAGTAGCCCAAATGAAACTGAAGAGAGGGAAACAAGGTCATCTGGAAGAGAATCCATATGTGATTCTGATTGGATCTTTCCCAGTATCTTCTTTATTTCAATATCCTCTGCTGCCTTTCCGTTCTTATTCTGCACCACTGGCAATATTGCATTCATTACTGACATTGTTGATGCCATTACAACCATTTTTGCAATTTTTATGGAGTCAAGTATCTCCAACATTTCTGCCCCAAAGTTCCGTGCAAGCTTGAAATGTACCATGGCAGAGTTTTCCTGTCCATTTGATAGTGACACGGACATTGCCATAAGAGCCAGTGTCTTTTTCGGAATGCTCTTTCTCCCAAGATACATTTCAGTGTTCTCCCTGAACTGCTCCTTGGCCAGTTCTACGTTGTGATGACCGAGAAGCTTTATCACTTCTGGCATCCCTCCTAGAGTGGACTTTGCAAATCTTTCTATTTCTTCCATTTCATCTGTCATGATGAAAGGATGTGTCGATTATATTAAGTAATGTCTGGCAAAAAAATTTCATATTGGATCGATTTTCAACAAAAATTGTGCCGGTCTAGAAAACGTTTAAATCCTTAGCTACCTTCGTATGCTTAGGGTACTTCATCCAGTATGACTTCAAAGTCCACATCATATACACCATATGTTGGAAGGATGCTTCTTGCGTAATTCCTTATTTCACCACACTCTTCTCCAACAATCTGTATACTGAACCTCCTTGATCCTGTTGTGATTATGAGTTTCTTTATTCTCTTTTCTCTCCTTACAAAGGATACAAATTCATCTATTTTTTCAGCCTGGATATTGAACGATATGTATGCCTTACAACCCATGCCAAGCTTTGTGTAATCTATATCTCCCCTGCATCCCTTTAATATACCCCTCTGTTTTAATAATGCCATCCTATCCCTTACTGTCCAGAGATTTTTGCCTGTTCTTTCTGCAATCTCATTATAGGTCAGTGAACAGTCCTCCTCCAGTATCTCGATAATATCCAAATCGAGCTGGTCAAGCTTGAAGGGTTTCATTAAATGCACATATGGTTACAATATATAGAAATTTCCTGTTGTGGAATTTAGACCGAACAGTGGGTTTTAAGCCTGTAAATGAAGAATTCTTAGGATATTATAAGTCCTGAAATATTATGAAAAAAATTATGATGAATATATAGAATTTCTTATATCTCTCAATACGTGCAGTAGAGTTTTATATAGAAAATTTTAATTGATTTTATTTGTTTTTCTTGCCTTTTCGACCGTCGTTTTCTCATTTGGCTTGAAGTTCCAGACACCTTCTGATGGTGCCTCTGAAGCAACCTCCAGACTCAATCCCTTTGTTTCACGGATCGTCAGCAATGTTACAACTGCTCCAATTGCTGCCATGGCTCCAAGTAACTCGAATTCACCACCATTTCCAAGTGCTGTTCCCAGTATAAGGAAAAGGAATGTGAATATTCCAGCTCCAAGTTTTGCAATTGATGCTGCTATTCCATGTGCTGTAGATCTGATAGATGTGGGGAAGAGTTCTGTTGGGAGAATGAATGTTGTGGTGTTTGGACCTATGTTTCCGAACAGGTATGAAACACCAAAAATCATGATGAACAGATCTATATCAGACTTGAGAAATAAGTATTCAAGACCAAGTATAATGTAGGCAACAGCCATCACCGCAAATCCTACCCACTGAAGGAGTCTTCTTCCCGCCCTGTCTATAAGGCCAACAGCGATCCAGTAGCCCGGAAGTGCGAAAGCACCGGCAAGTATTGTATCTCCTATGGCAGTGTTGAATATTGTAGTCCTGAGTGAAGTGGATGACCCATATCCAATCTGCTGGAGTATGAATCCATTATTCAGTGTTGTTCCGTAAAATGCCATATCGAAAATGAACCATGAAATGGTGGTGCCAACTAGGAAAAGTAAATACTTCCTGAGTGAATGCATGTAGTCCTTGTTTGTCATCTTCTTAATTCTTTGAGGTGACTTTTCCGCCTCGTCCTCATTGCCAACACCGGTTATTGTAGATATTGCCCTTTCAGCAGCACCCTTGTTTCCCTCTATCTGAAGTGAGAACCTTGGAGTTTCCATCAATTTTCTTCTAAGGTATACAACATATATTGCCGGTATTGCACCGAAAGCTAGCATTAATCTCCATGAATCGGCTATTGGGAGTATGTAAATTGATCCAAGACCTACCAGAGCTCCTGATACAAGCCCGAATCCCTGCATGGCAAAAACCATGCTGACCAGTTTTCCCCTGTGCTTACTGCTTGAATACTCGCTCATTATTGTTGAACTGATCGGGTAGTCTCCTCCCACACCTATACCTACAATGAATCTTGTTATTATGAGCATTAGATAATTAACTGAAACAGCGGAGAGAATGGTGAAAATGATCATGATGCTAAGTTCCAGGCCATATATCTTCTTCCTG